>JAPLKX010000399.1 GCA_026387845.1 Candidatus Hydrogenedentota bacterium
TCTTTAACGACCCGGCACGCCTCAAGCGCCAGGGCGTCGCCGAGCAGCGTGGATTTGTGGGAGACGAGGCCTTCCATGGCCTGGCTTAGCGCGTCCAACCCGGTGTCGACGGTGACGTGGCGGGGCATGCTGACGCTCAACTCGGGGTCGAGCAGGGCCACAACCGGAAACAGCGACTTGCCGGCAACGGTCTTTTTGTTGTTGACGGCGGTGTCGGTGAATACGGCATAGGGCGTGACTTCGCTGCCGGTGCCCGCGGTGGTGGGGACGGCGATTATGGGCAGGTTGGGGTTGGTGTATAGGTCCGTGCCGAAATACTTGGAGCACGGGCCCGGGTTTCGGGCCATAACTGCGATGGCCTTGCCCGTGTCCATGGCGCTGCCGCCGCCAATAGCCACCACCAGGTCGCACCCTTCCCGCCGGCACATCTCACCGCCCGCATCGCAAACAGACGTATCCGGGTTTTCGTCAACCTCGTCGAAAACAACCGCGCCCGGCAACTGTCCCACCGCCCGGTCCAACGCGCCGGATTCGCGGGCTGAATGCCGGCCCGTGACCACCAAGGGTTTCGAGCCGACCCGGGCGGCGTGATCGCCAAGGGTGTTGAAACAACCCGGCCCCAGGATGATCTCCGTGGGGACAAAGTAACGGAAGGGCTTCATTTCCGCCCCATGCGCTCCTGGTAACCGGCCAGATAGTCGGTTTGGGTGCGCTGGACGTGCCGGAGTTTCTTTTTGGCCTTAAGCCCGGCGGCGGAAACCGGGTCCATCTCGTAGGCGCGCTGCCACGCGGCCATGGCATCCTGGTGGCGCCCCTGGTGGTAGAGGGTGTGGCCCAGGAACGTGCAGGCCCAGCCGCATTCCGGGTCTTCGGCCAGGGCGCCCCGGAACAGCTTCTCAGCCGCCTCGTAGTCCTTGGCGTTGAACCGCTTCCGGCCCTTGTCGACCAGTTTTTGGGCATGTTTGCGGGCTTCCGGGAGGACCTCGGGCGGGGCGATCATGTTGGCGAGCTTCTTGGAATCCTGGCGAAGCATCTGGAAGGCTTCCCCGGCGGATTCATGCCTGGCGATTACGCGTTTTGCGTGGAATCGGACATTCTTGGCGAACGTTTTGACGCCGGTCAGGAACTTCTTGGCCATCTCCACTCCTCCTCCCGCCACAATTTTACCTTTTTATCCGGTCGGGGGGCAATTTGCGCAACTCGCGATATGGCAGGCAATTACGCGGTTTTGGGCAAGAGCCTGAGGGAGCGGAACAGAATACTTTACCATTTAGTACAGCCAGTGTATCATTAGTATACGCCAATCGGCCCAGTCGTTTCGCTGAGAAGGCTTCTTTTGGAGGCGCAGGGTATGTCCGAAATTATCCTTGGCACCGGTCACCTTAAAACCATCGGCAAAGTAATTTCCACGGTGGAAGGCGAGGTTAGTAAGCGCGAGGGCATCCCGCGCAAGCTGGTATGCCGTGGGGACTGGATAGAGTTTGTAGCGGAACGAGCCGATTTCAAGAACGCGTTTGACCGGTTTGAGTTGAAGATCCGTCCGCTCCACGCGGACTGGGTAGCCGCGATAAAAGAGGTAGCGCGCCAGTATGGGGATGTGAGCACAGTGGCGGAGGAATCGGGCCTTTACACGATCCAATGTCCGCCGCTGGACACTCCGCCCAGCCCCAAGAGCAAGGAAGCGGCTGAGAAGTATGCGGGTTGCATCACCCTGCCGGAGATTTGGCGCGTTCACGGCGACAACTTCCGCATCGATCCCGTCAACGTGGAGCTTCTGTTTCAGGCGATGGTCCAGTACAAAGCCAGCGATATCCACCTTACCCCCGGCGAAACGCCTGTGTTCCGCGTGGACGGACAGACCATGCATTCCGAGGTGATGGGGGCGCTGTCGGGCATGCAGATAAACGGTCTGGTTCGAGAGATTGCATCCGACCAGTACTGGAACGAGTTTGTCAACACCAAACAGACCAGCTTCAACTTTCACCAGGTGGGGCTTGGCTATTCGCGCGTCTCCGCGTTCAACAAATCGGGCTCCATCCACTGCACGTTGCGCTTCCTCCCGGAGAAAATCCCCACGTTCGAAGACCTGAGCATCCCGCGCGACCTGATGGTGAGGCTGGCGAGCTACCACCACGGGCTGGTGTTGGTGACGGGCATGACCGGGTCGGGCAAAACGACCACGTCCGCCGCCTTGCTCGATTATATCAACAGCAACAAGTCGCTCCATATCTTGTCGATCGAGAACCCGATCGAGTTCGTCCACGTCAACAAAAAGTCGCTGATGTCGCAGCGCTGCCTGGGGGTCGACGTCGACTCGTTCAACGCGGCCGTCACCGGCGCGTTGCGCCACGACCCCGACGTCATCTTCATCGGCGAGATGCGCGATCCCGACACGATCCGCGCCGCCATCAACGCAGCCGCCACCGGCCACCTCGTCATCAGCACGCTCCACTCGAACACCGCGTCTGAAACCGTCAACCGCATCGTGAGTTTCTTCGACCCGGTCGAGCGCGACCTTGTCCGCCTCCAGTTGCGCGACAGCGTGCGGTGCATCATTTGCCAGCGGCTCGTGCCCAAGATCGGCGGGGGCCGAGTGCCCGCGCTCGAGTTCCTGTTCAATGACATCAAGCCCATCAACGACGGCATCATCTTGGGCGACACCGACGCGATCCGGATCGGCATGCAGCAAACCGTGGGCAGTTCGTTCCTGTTTGAGAGCTACCTCTACGGCCTATTCAAGAGCAACAAGATCGATTACGCCCACGCCCAGTTGTTCTCAACCGACCAGTCCATCCTCGACCAGATGCACATGGGCACGTACTCGGTGCCCAGACTGGACAGCCTCAAGGCCCTGCGCGCAGGCGGGTGATTTGGAATTGCTTGTGATCCGTTGTGCGCCCACTCAGTCAGAGCAGGATCTACATCCCATTCCCGTTGCAGGACCCCGTTTAATCTCCGGCAGGGCCAACTGAAGGGAAGCAGCGTTTGTCAAGTTTGGGAACCGATATGATAAGGACCGGCGCGGGCCGGATTCCCAGGCCGGTGAAGGCGCTGGGGGTGGTCAGTTTCCTGACCGACGTGTCCAGCGAGATGATTTATCCTCTTCTTCCTGTTTTCCTTACCCAAACGCTGGGCGCGGGCGCGGTGGCGCTGGGCATTATCGAGGGCGTTGCAGAGAGCACGGCGTCGCTGTTGAAGGTCGTATCGGGCGTCTGGGCGGACAGGTCGTCGCGCCGTAAGCCGTTTATCCTGTTCGGCTACGGGCTGGCAGGGATGGTGAGGCCGCTTATCGGCTTGGCCATGACATGGCCGTTTGTACTGGTTTGTCGTTTTGTGGACAGGGTCGGAAAGGGTATACGGACCGCGCCCCGGGATGCGCTTATTGCGGATGTCACCGCCCCGGCTTTTCGGGGGCAGGCATACGGGTTTCACCGCATGATGGACCATGCGGGGGCCGTGGCGGGGCCGTTGATAGCGGCGTTGCTGTTGAAGATATTCGGCCTCCCGTTGCGGGCGGTTTTCCTTTGTTCGATTGTGCCGGCTCTGGCTGTCATTCTGGTGGTCGTTTTGGGCGTGAAGGAGCCGGAACGTCGTACCCAGTTACAGCCTTTGGAGAGACCCGGCCTCGATGACTTTAGACGGGCCGGCGGCGGTTTCAAACTGTTCCTCTTTGCGCTGGTGCTGTTTACGCTGGGCAACTCGACGGACGCATTTATCCTGTTGCGCCTTTCGTGGGCCGGGATCGACGCGGGTTGGATAGCCGTGATTTGGTCCGCGCATCACGTGGTCAAGTCGTTTTCGGCTTATCTGGGAGGAGCGGCTTGCGATACGTGGGGCCCCCGCCGGACATTGCTGCTTGGCTGGATGGCCTACGCGGCGGTGTACGCCGCTTTCGCGTTTGGCCGCTCCCCGGCTTTCCTGATTGCCGTATTCCTGTTGTACGGTCTTTATTTTGGCCTGTCGGAGCCGTCCGAGCGGGCGTGGGTTGCCCAGATGGCGCCGGAACATCTTCGGGGCAGTTACATGGGCCTTTACCACGGGGCTGTCGGCCTGGCTGCCTTGCCGGCCAGCATCCTGTTCGGCGTGTTGTGGAAATTCTTGGGCGTGAACATTGCCTTTCTAACTGGTGCGGGCTTTGCGCTTGCCGCCTCGGTAGTCATTTTGGCAAACAGGAGAAAGCCCGAGGTATCGTTGTAGATTCGTCCATCCGCTCTTCTTTTCTACAGTTCCGCTCGGGAATAAAGTGTGCCGGGCCGTGTTCCACTGTTCAGCCAGGCGCTGCTTTTCAGTAACCGCGCCGGATAACGCAAGGCACATGGGACGCGCGTGGACGAACAGCCAATTCTGTTCAGACAATCAGGCTTCAGCCGGACAAACATCGCGCGGTACGCTGGGCCGCTCCTAAGCGCGGTCCTTCTGGGCCTTTCGCTGTGGATACTGCACAAGGAGTTGCGCTCCTTTCATTATGTCGATTTGGTGCGGGAACTCCAGTCACTACATTCTGGCCGCATCCTGACGGCACTCGGATTGACCGCACTCAACTACTTTGTGCTTACGGGCTATGATGTACTCGCCCTGCATTACGTTAAGCACCCGCTACCTTACCGGCGGGTGGCTTTTGTCTCCTTTACCAGCTATGCGGTTAGCAATACGTTGGGGTTTCCCATCCTGACCGGGGGTTCTTTGCGCTACCGGCTGTATTCGCGCTGGGGGGTGTCGGCGCTGGACATGGCGAAGATTATCGCCTTTTCGAGCGCGACATTCTGGCTGGGCTTTTTGACACTGGCCGGATCGATTTACGTCGCGGATACAATAGGAACTCCCGCTTTTCTCCACCTGCCCATAACCACACTGCGGCCCCTGGGATTTCTGTTCCTGTTGCTGGTCGCCGGATACCTCACCATCACAACCGTTTTCCGCCGGAAACTGACATTTCGGGGGGTGGAGCTTTCAGCCCCGCCGGTTTACCTGGCAGGCTTGCAGATCCTGATTTCGCTGACGGACTGGCTGCTGGTCACGGCGGCGGCTTACGTTCTTCTGCCGCAGGGGTACATTTCATACCCGGCCTTTGCCGGGGCGTTCCTTCTTGGCCAAATCGCCGGGCTCGTCAGCCACGTACCCGGCGGCTTGGGCGTCCTCGAAACTGTTTTGGTGCTGTTGTTGACGCCGCCGTTTACAGCCCCTCAACTGCTGGGAACCTTGCTGGTATTCCGGGCGGTCTATTACGTGCTGCCTTTGTGCCTGGCGGTTACCGCACTGGTCTCTTACGAGGCCAGCGGCCTCCAGGTGAACTGGACTCGGGCCGCGCCGATCCAGGACTTTGTCACTTCACTGGTGCCCACTGTAATGGCCGGGCTGGTGTTTCTCGCCGGCACCGTGTTGTTGTTCTCGGGCGCGACGCCGGCGGTAGGCAGCCGGCTGGCTTGGCTGGACAAGGTGTTGCCGCTAGCCGTGGTGGAGTTGTCCCACCTGTTAGCCAGCATGATCGGCGTAATGCTGCTGCTGCTGGCGCGGGCGTTGCAGCTTCGGCTCAAAGTGGGCCTGAACCTCGCCCTGGCGTTACTGGCCGGCGGCATCCTGTTCTCGCTGCTCAAAGGGTTCGACTATGAGGAGGCGCTGATCCTTGGCGCGGTGGCGGGCGCGCTGTGGCTGAGCCGCAGCCAGTTCTACCGCCCCGCGGCTTTGTTTTCGGAGCGGTTTACGCCGGGGTGGACCGTGGCGGTGCTGGCGGTCGTGACGGGGTCGGTCCTGCTGGGCCTTCTTGCGTTCCGCCACGTGGAATACGCGGACTCCCTTTGGTGGCGGTTTCAACCACACGCGGATGTCTCCCGCTCGATGAGGGCCGCCGTGGGAGGCGGCGTGCTGCTGGCGGCGTTCGGAATCGCGCGATTGCTCAGCGCCGCCAAAATTGTGCCGCAGGTGGCAGACGATGCCGAGCTGGAACGCGCGGCCCCCATCGCGGCCGCCTCTCCCAGGGCCGATGCAAACCTCGTGTTCCTGGGCGACAAGATGCTCCTGTTCGACGAGTCCGGCAAAGGATTTTTGATGTACGGCGTCGAGGGGCGCAGTTGGGTGTCCATGGGCGACGCCATTGGCCCGCCGGAGGTCCAGCGGGAATTGGCATGGCAGTTTTACGAACTTTGCGAGCGGCAGGCGGCATGGCCCGTTTTTTATCAGGTAAGCCCGGCCACGCTGCCGTTCTATCTCGACATGGGACTCTCGATGTTCAAGCTGGGCGAAGAGGCGCGCGTAATCCTGCCCGACTTCTCGCTCGAAGGCAGTCAGCGAAAAGGCCTGCGGTACGCGTGGAGGAAGATGACAAAAGACGGGATCACGTTTGAGGTTGCGCCCCGGGAAAACGTCCCGGGCATGCTCCCGGTTCTCCGCCAGATTTCCGACGGCTGGCTGGCACGAAAACACACCGCCGAAAAACGGTTTTCACTGGGCCGGTTCGATGAAGCGTATTTGCGCCGGTTTCCGGTGGCGCTGGTCCGGGGGGGAGGCGAGATCCTCGCGTTTGCCAACGTCTGGACGGGCGCGCCCGGCGCCGAACTCTCGGTAGACTTGATGCGCTACGGCGAGCGCGCACCCAGCGGCGTGATGGAATACCTGTTTGCCGAGTTGATGCTGTGGGGCCGCGAGAAACAATACCAGGCATTCAATCTCGGGATGGCGCCGCTGTCCGGTATCGAGGTCCGGGAGCATGCGCCCATGTGGAACAGGCTGAGCGGGGCCATCTTCAGCCACGGCGAACATTTTTACGGGTTCCAGGGGTTGAGACATTTCAAAGAGCAGTTTGATCCAATGTGGGAACCGAAGTACCTGGCCTCGCCCGGCGGGCTTGTGTTGCCGCGCGTGCTCGTCAACGTGAGCTCATTGATCGCCGGAAGCCTGAAAGGAGTGGTCAGCCGTTGAGAAACCGGAGCACTAAACCACTTGCCGCACAGAGCAGCGAGCCGTTCTGGAGCGTTCCCGCCGAAACCGTCATGCGCAACATGGGCAGCAGCGAGAACGGGCTGAGCCTGACAGAAGCCCTGCGGCGCCTGGACGAGTATGGCCACAACGTTCTCGGTAAGCGCCGGCGGTCCACATCGGCCGTGTTGTTACTTCGCCAGTTCTCAAACCCCATCGTTCTGATGTTGATCGCGGCCGCGGTGCTGTCCCTTCTTCTGCGCGATCCGACCGATGCGGCCATTATTCTGGTAATTGTCTTTGTCAGCGGCGTGCTCGGCTTTTGGCAGGAGCGCGGCGCGGTCAACACGGTTGAAAAACTGCTGGAAACCGTGGAACTCAAAACCACCCTGGTGCGGGACGGCGCCGAGGTGCAGGTGCCCGTAGACGAAGTGGTCCCCGGCGACGTGGTGGTCCTTTCGGCCGGTTCAGGCATACCCGCGGACTGCCTTCTGGTGTCCTCTCGCGACCTTTTCGTCGACGAAGCGGCACTGACCGGCGAAACATACGCCGTTGAGAAAATCCCCGGCATCGTTCCCGCCGAAACACCGATGGCGCGCCAAACCAACGCCCTGTTCCTGGGCACGCACATCGTGAGCGGCAGCGGCAAGGCGGTCGTGGTCCACACGGGGGGCGCCACACAATTCGGCGCCATTTCCGAGCGGCTGCAGGCACGCCCCGAAACGGAGTTCGAGCACGGGGTGCGCCGGTTTGGTTATTTTCTGTTGGAAGTGACGCTGGTACTGCTGATCGCCATCTTCGCAATCAACGCCTACCTCGGAAAACACGTGCTGGATTCGTTCCTGTTTGCGCTGGCCCTCGCCGTCGGGCTCACCCCGCAGCTCCTGCCCGCCATCATCAGCGTCAACCTCGCCAAGGGCGCCACCCGAATGGCGCGCAAAAACGTAATCGTCAAACGCCTGTCATCCATCGAAAATTTCGGCAGCATGAGCGTGCTCTGTTCGGACAAGACCGGCACACTCACCGAAGGCAAAGTTAAGGTGAAAAAAGCCGTCGACCCCGCCGGCCGCGACAGCGAACAAACCCTGTTCAACGCGTATCTCAACGCGATGTTTCAGAGCGGTTTCTCAAACCCGATCGACACGGCCATCCGCGATTCCCAGTCGTTTGACATATCGGCGTGGCGCCGCATCGACGAGGCGCCCTACGATTTCGTTCGCAAACGGCTCAGCGTGCTGTGCTCCAACGGGCAAAATACCCGGTTGATCACCAAAGGGGCCGTCGACAAGGTGATGCAGATTTGCACCGCCGCCGTAAACGGCGACGGGAAAACCGTGCCAATGCCTGACGCGCGCGAGGCCATCCTGAGGCTACACGAGCAGGTCAGTTCAGAAGGCTTTCGCACACTCGGCGTTGCCGTGCGGGACATGCCGCCGGATACGGTTCATATTGCGCGCGACGATGAAAAGGGGCTGACATTTCTGGGGCTCCTGGTCCTGTACGACCCGCCCAAGCCGGGAATCGCTGAAACCCTCCGGACTCTGCGCGCGATGGGCGTCTCGCTCAAAATCGTCACCGGCGATAACCACCTCGTCGCCGCGCAGGTCGCCCGAACCATAGGGTTTGCCGAACCCAAACTGATGACGGGAGGAGAACTCCTCCTCCTCAATGACAGAGCCCTTCCCGTTCGCGCAAACCTGACAGACGTGTTCGCCGAAATCGAACCCAACTAGAAGGAACGGATCATCCTCGCGCTGCGCAAGGCCGGCCATGTCGTAGGCTATATTGGCGACGGCATCAACGACGCACCCGCGCTTCACGCCGCCGACGTGTCCGTGTCCGTGCAGACCGCCGTGGACGTGGCCAAGGAAGCCGCAGACATCGTCCTGTTGGAACGGGACCTCGCCGTCCTGCTGGACGGCGTCCGCGAAGGCCGCCGGACGTTTGCCAACACGCTCAAATACGTGTTCATGGCCACCAGCGCGAACTTTGGCAACATGTTCAGCATGGCGGTGGCCTCGCTCATCCTGCCGTTCCTTCCGCTCCTGCCAAAACAGATTCTGCTGACCAACCTGTTGACCGATTTTCCCGAACTCACCATTGCCACCGATCATGTGGACCGCGAGTGGGTGGACCGGCCCCAGCGATGGAACGTGAAGTTTATTCGGCGATTCATGCTGGTGTTTGGGACCGTCAGTTCGATGTTCGACCTAATCACGTTTGCTGTCCTGCTGCTCGTATTGCGGGCTGGCCCCGCCGAATTTCGCACCGGCTGGTTTGTCGAGTCGGTGGTCTCCGCGGCGCTGATTGTTCTTGTGGTGCGCACGCGCCGCAACCCCCTCTCGAGCCGGCCGTCACGCCCTTTGCTGGCGGCAACGCTGCTGGTATCCGCGGCTACGATTGCACTTCCCTTCACGCCGCTGGGGCATCTGTTTGGTTTTGTCACAATCCCGCCGCTGTTTATCGCGTTCCTGGCGGGCATCGTCCTGCTCTATATGGCAACCGCAGCAATCGCCATCCGGTGGTTCTACAGGAGCATAGGATTCGAAGCGTAACTTGCGGGTAGTATTCTTGCGCCGCTACAACCCGCGAAGAGACCCGAGAAACCGGGGGTCGATGCGCTCTTTCACGGTTCTGCGGTCGATTCCGAGCCGCCGCCCCGTTTCGAGGTAGCTGCCCGTTTCGGCGTACACCAGCGTGCAGTATTTTCGCAGCAGATCGTCCGCGGTAAGTCTTCCCGCCTTGACGGCGTCAAGAAACTCTTCGCGCGGTTTCGGCAAGGCGCTGACACCCTGTGTCGGGTGGTACGTTTTGCGGATCAGGATGTTGCGAACGCACTGTTCGAGTTCGCGCACGTTGCCCGGCCAGGCGTAGTCGGGTTCGAGATTATCCCGGATCCACCGCGCCACCTCGGCCGCCAGCGGTTCGGCTTCTTCGATCCCGGCCACCCGGCGCGCGATGAACAGGAGCAGATTGTCGAGCTGTTCGGGCGAGCCTTGTATCTGCTCGTTCAGCGACGGCGTCACGATCATGTCCGAACACAGCCGGTAATACAGGTCCTGGCGAAACCTGCCCTCCTGCATTTCGAGCGCCGGGTTGCGGTTTGTTGCCGTGATCACTTTGCCCTCGAACCGCCGATCTTTCGTCTCGCCTATCCGCTGGAACACGCGCGTCTGAAGCACGCGAAGCAGCTTTACCTGAATGGCCGGGTCGAGGTCGCCGATCTCGTCCAGAAATACCGCGCCATCCGCCGGGCACAGTTCAAAGAATCCCTCGCGATCCCCTATCGCGCCCGTAAACGCACCTTTCTTGTGGCCGAACATCTCGGATTCAATAAGCGTCGGCGAGAGGGCCGAGAGGTTGATCGGATAAAAACATTCCGCAACGTTTGTGGCAAACTGCTTCGTTCGTGAATTGAACGGGATGTACCGCGACAACGCCACCGCCCGGGCCACCAGTTCTTTGCCCGTGCCCGAAGGTCCCGTGACGAGCGTGGTGATATCGCCCATGCGTGTGTACAGCGCGCGCCGGTACCGCCGCATGTCGCATGTGAAGATCGACTGCCACACGGACGCGCGCAGCCGGGCCGATGCCATCGACCCGCCGATGATGTTGTCGTAGATGTTGTGCCAGGCCCGCCGCAGTTGAAAAAAACACGCAAAAATGTGGTCGGTCTCGCCCAGGGCGAACGTAACCCCGGGAATGCCCAGATAATGCACGAGGTCGTCTCCAAACCGGCTGTACAGATCCGCGGCGGCGCCTTGTGCCGCTTTGCCCTGTTCGGTGTCGATGACGTACTCGAAAAACGGCTGGGTGTACTTGTTGAAGAGATAGTACAGAACGATGTCATGGTATAAGCCGTGTTCCGCGTCGCCGGGCCGGTTTCCAGCCCAGAGGCGATCCAATGCCGAGTCCGCCAGAAGCTTGGCGCGCTGCGTGAGCAACTCGATGTTCGGGCGCGCCTCCTGCTCCTCGGCATGCTTGTGCCACGTCCCATCCGTGTCGACAAATTCGTCGCCCAGAATGGCGCGTTCGTACGCGATACGCTCAGGCAAAAACGGGTTGCAGTAGCCAAGCGCCGCCAACGCTTCCGCACACCGCATCTCGGCGTCCTCAAACAGGCCCATAGCGCCTCCTCCCCTGGCCCCCCGGCCGCGCCGAAGGCGCGCGTTGTGGGGGGTGTCCCAATGTTGCAATGTTGAGCACAGACTCCTGATTTCTGGTTGCATCTTAACGTGCTGTACATTCTACGCACATCAATTGTACGTCCGCAGCATACTGTTCCGCAAGAGCCCGATTAGACAGAAGTCGCCCCCTACCTTTATGTCCTTTCGAATCAATCACTTGCGCAGTGGGCCGACCAGCGGCATGGCGCTTGCTTTCCGTGGAACCATCGTAACCGGAGAAAGGAGCCGACGACTATGAAAGGCCAGGAGTTTCTCGCGCAGGTTCTGCACAAACCGCCGTTCTCGAAACTGCATCCGCAGGTGGCGGCCTTCCTGAAGGACTACCTCAAGCAGGAGAAGGTGGTGGAATTCGACGGCAAATACGTGGTGAACACGCACTTTCCGCCTTATCCGAGCGGCGCGTTCGACAACATGGCGGCGCAGTTCAACGAGATCGGCGAGGTCACCCAGCGGAGCCTTTTCTCGGTGACGATGGCCGTGACCAACCGGTGCCCGTACAACTGCTGGCATTGTTACAATGCGGGGCGCAGCCAGCAGGACGTCCCTCTCTCGGCGCTCGAGGAAACCGCCCGGCAGCTTCAGGAACTCAACGTGGTCAGCGTTACGCTGACCGGCGGGGAGCCGTTGCTGCGTTCGGATTTGGAGAAGGTGGCCGGGGCGTTCGGCGACAAGACGTGCCTGTTCCTCAACACGACCGGCGCCGGCCTCACCCTGGCGCGGGCCCGGGCGCTCAAAGACAGCGGGTTGTTCGCCATGGGCGTGAGCCTGGATTCCGTCGACGTGGCCGAGCACGACGGGATGCGCGGCAGAAAAGGGGCTTTTGCCACCGCCGTAAAGGCCCTCGATCTGGCGGGCAAAGCGGGGCTGTATCCCTACATCGTTGCGGTGGGAACGCACAAGTTAATCCAGCCCGAGCGGTTCGAGTCTTTCATGCGGTTTGCCGCCGAGTGCGGCGCGCTCGAGGTGCACCTCATCGAGCCCAGCGCCACGGGAAAGCTCGCCAGCCGGCGCGACGTCCTGCTCACCCGGGAAGAGAAACAGCAGATCCTCGATTATCAGCGCGAAGTGGCCAAGCGCGACGACCTGCCCATCCTGTCCACGTTCCTTTACGTCGAGTCGGCGGGCGCTTTCGGTTGCGGCGCGGGGCTGACCCATCTGTACATCGACGGCAGCGGTGAAGTGTGCCCATGCAACCTCGTCCCGCTGTCGTTCGGCAACGTGACGCGCGAGCCCATCACGCACATCCTCGACAGGATGGGCAAACAGTTCTGCAAGCCGCAGACCTGTTGCGTGGGCAAGACGCTCGCTGGCCATATCGGCGGCGATTGTCTGCCGCTGTGCCCGGAAGTTTCGGAGAAGCTCTGCGACAAATACCTGCCCAAGCGGCACCCCGTCCCGCGGTTTTTCCAAATCCGGAGCGAGGCGCATGGCGACGTCGGCGCCGCCGAGTTGAAGGACGCTTACGACAGGATCCACGGGTCCTACGATGCGTTTTGGCTCGTCGAGGCCGGCAAGCCCATCCAAGAACTCGTGGACCGCTTGCCCTGGACCGGCCGCCAGCGCGTGTTTGAAGCCGGGTGCGGCACAGGGTATGCCACCGTCCTCATCGCGGACCGGGTTGGCGCCTCCGGCGAGGTATACGCGACGGACCTGTCGGAGGGCATGCTGGCGGAGGCGCGAGTACGTGCGCGGGCCAGGGGCGTTAACAACGTCCGGTTCGTGGCGGGTGATGCGCTCGAACTCCTCGAGTCCGCCGGTCCCTTCGACACAATCTTCTCGAGCTGGGTCCTCGGCTACATCCCCCTGGCGCCGTTCTTCACCAGAGCGAATAGGGCGCTCGCCCCGGGCGGCCGCCTCGCGTTCGTCGTGCACAAAGAGAACTCGCCACGCGAACCCCTCGACATCTTCTGGGAGATCGTCGCCGAAGACCCGTCGGTCCTCGAGAAACGCGTGGCTTTCGACTTCCCCCGCGATATGGATCACCTTAGGACGGAACTGAAAGCCGCCGGATTCGAGCTGCAACGCCTATGGGACGGCAAGATCACGTTCCGCTACGACACGCCCGAAGACGTCCTCGACCACCTGTTGAAATCCGGCGCCGGGACCGCCTTCTACGACGTCGTCGACCCCGCCCGGCGCAAGGGACTCGAACAACGGTTCCTCGACACGATCCGCGCCCGCCAGGGAACCGCAAGACCCTACAAGGTCGTGCACGATTACGTTTCCTGCATCGCCAGGACTATATGCCTATAGATGCAGGCGACGCAAACAGAGCGCCGGAGGTGCGGCCTTGACAACGGCGCTCAGCGGTGTGAACATATCGTGTCGTTAAAGGAGTGGAACCAATGAAAGACCACGTTAAGCGCCGTACGTTCTTGAAGGAGTCACTGCTGGCAGGGGGTGCGGCGGCTCTGCCGTTTGGGTTCGAAGATCAGACATTGCTGGCACGGGCCGAGGACAAGCCGGTCCCCCCACAGACGCAGTCTCCACCCGGCGCGATTCCAAAGGGCAAGCTTGGCGATTTGACGGTCAGCCGGCTGATCTGCGGTGGAAACCTTACCAGCAGCATTGCACACAGCCGCGATTTGATCTATGTCTCAGAACTTTTGAAGAACTATTTTACGGACGACAAGATATTCGAGACGTGGCGGCTGGCGGAAGAGAACGGCATCGACACGGCGATTCTGCGGCTCGACGTACACACGATCCGGCTCATCAACAAGTACTGGCGCGAAAAAAGCGGCGGCCTGCAGTGGATCGCCCAGATCAAACCCAAACCCGACGACCTGACCACGGACGTGCAGAAGGCCATCGACAACGGGGCCTCGGGCGTCTATGTCCAAGGCGAGACCGGCGACGCGTTTGTCCAGAACGGGCAAGTGGCCATGTTGGGCAAGGTTATCGACACCATACAAGGCCATGGCGTTATTGCGGGGATAGGCGCCCATGACCTGAACGTTGTGGTGGCGTGCGAGAAGGAAAAAATCCCGACCGAGTTCTACATGAAGACGTTTAACAGCAAGAGCTACTGGTCCGCGGGGCCCATGCCGCGGCACGACAGCGTCTTTGAAGAGACGCCCAAAGAAACCGCCGAGTTCATGAAAACGGTCGAGAAACCGTGGATCGCGTTCAAGGTGCTTGGCGCCGGCGCCATCCCGCCCGAGGAAGGGTTCCAATACGCTTTCGAGAACGGCGCCGACTTCATGTGCGTCGGCATGTTCGATTTCCAGGTCAAAGAAGATGCAGCCTTGGCGGCCCGAATCCTTTCAGGCGAACTGAAACGCGAACGCCCCTGGCGCTCGTGAGCGCGGTCAATACACCAGGCCCGTTGGCCTGTGCTATGCCCACTTCTTGCCCAACGCTTCGAGCCCGCCTTTGCGGAGGTCGTCGGGCGTCATGGCGATCTGGAATTCAACGTCGGCATTGAACATGAGGAACCAAGGCTCGGCCAACGCGGGAATCTTCGACGAATCGGGAAGGTCGATAACCAGGATAGCCCCGCGGCGGCCCTGCTGCGACGTGAAGTAGATGGCCTCGGGTTTTGTCGCCTCCAAAATCCGGTTTATCTTTTCCCCGATACTACCGTCACGGACCGCGGCGTTGAACGGTTCAGCGGGGCACTTCACCTGCATAAGCATGCGCATTCTCGGTTCTCCTTCTGCGGAGCCAAATCCGGTGGAGTTGTTTCGGCAAGCGGGAATTGAACTGACAGGCTTTCTCCAACTCCAACCCATCTGGCGGCATCGCTATTCCAGGTTAGTTGCAGCCCCCGTTCTTTTCATGCGATTTCCTCCGGATTTTCGCACGTGTTGTGGGCGGCGCGGCCTTCAGGTGCTCACGGGCGCGGGAATGCCAGTGACGGGCTGGGGCGGTGCTGCGGCGGCCCTGCGTTGTGCGAGGACGGTTCGGGTGTGGTCTTCGATGGCGCAGGCCCGGACGACGACGGTGAGGGCGAC
>JAPLKX010000354.1 GCA_026387845.1 Candidatus Hydrogenedentota bacterium
AGGCAACGACCACCTGCTCGAACCCCGCCTGCCGCGCCTTCTCGAGGTTGAGCGCGGGCAATGCGACGGCAAGCGACGCACTCGAGGCGTGCGCGGGTGTCGAGCCGCAACATACCCAGCCGGGGATGTCGGCGAGATCGATGCCAAGGGCTTTGCAGAGCGCGCGGGTGGACGTGTCGAAATCCCACGCCGTCGACTCGAGGCTGCATCCGGGAAAGAACGCGTACTTCACCGTTTCTTTTCCTCCTCTTGCGCGCGCTTGAACACCCTCCGCACGGCTTTCGCGGCCGGCGAGAAGTGTGGCAGGAACGACAGCTTCCGTTTCTTAATCATGCCCGGCACCTTTTCGATGTCAGAGAAGAAATCGCGGCTGGCGAGTTTATAGAGGGCCATCATGCCCGCTTCAAACACTCTCCCGTGCCAGCGGACGCTTGTGAGAAACGCTTTGTTGAAACTGGGCGGGCGCCGGTCGGTGATTTCTACGGCGCGCTCGACCGCCATGATGCGCAGCGTATCCATCACGCCCGCGACATCGATGCCCATGGGGCAGCGCGTGGTGCAGGCCTCGCACGAGGCGCAAGTCCAGATGGTTTCCGACCGCAAAACCTCGTCTTGCTGACCGAGATGAATGAGGCGCATTACCTGGCTCGATAGCAGGTCCATGTCAGGCGCGAGCGGGCAGCCGGATGAGCATTTGTGACACTGGAAACACGCGCTGACCGGCGCGCCGCTTCTGCGCTCGACCTCGCGCATGAAGCGCATGTCTGCGGCTTCATCTTGCCACTGTAACGGCTGGGTCATGTCGCGTGCCTTATCCCTTCTTCGCGCCGGGCCGCTTGATCGGCGCGACCTTCGTGTAAACCTGTTCCGGCGTCATCAGCACGCCGTCCACCGTGAGGAGGTCCCGTTCGACGGAAATGCCGAACAGGCGCTCGTTCTCGCGCAGGTACGGCAGGATCAGCTTCCAATCTTCGGCGGCCAGCGGCACGTATTCGCCGCCGTTGAGTTGTTCCTCGACCAGCGTCCTGTGCGGGTCGCGCACGTAGACGGCCCCGCCCGACGCGAGCGACAGGAGATTGCCGCCGGCGTAAGGCAGATCGAGCGGGACGACGTGGCCGTCCTGGTCGAACCGGACGCCGTTGACGATTACGAACCCGCCGCCGTTGAGCGCGTCGCCCGCCATGAACGACTCGGCGAGGAAATCGAGCGCGGTCCCGTTGATGACGACACGCGGCTTGCCGACGGCGTTGATCAGCGGCCGGCCGGCGGCATTGCCCATGACGAATATGCTGCCGCCCTTGGCGCCGTAAAGGAACGTCTGGCCGACGTCGCCGTAGATGATCATTTTGCCGCGTTTGGCGATCTGGCCAAGCTGGTCCTGCGCATTGCCGTGGACGTAAACCTCGAGCCCGTCCATGCCGGAGCCGAGGTAGTCGCCGGGGTTGTCGTAACAGTCGACGCGCAGGCCGTCGGTGGCGGGGCCAAAGCCGGCGGCGTGGAATCGGGTGCCGCGCGAGTCGTAATGGACGAGATGGCGCCAGCCGAGGTTGTAGGCGTCGACGGCGAGCCGGGCGTCGCAGTCTTGTCCCTGGGCTTCAAAGCCCCTGGCGTTGATAAGCAACGTGCGCTCGTCGTTTCGTGGCGGGCGCAGCGTGTTGCGCGTTGCCCACGTGATCCTGCGGAACGGGCTCGGGTGCGGGTCCTCGAGCAACGGCTGCTGCTCGAACACGGTTTCCAATCCCCTGCGCAGGATGGTCAGCACGGCGCTCCGCTTTTTGGCGCCGGTGGGATAGCGGTGATCGGTGGCGCGGGTGAGGACCTCGATGCCGAGTTGCGGCGCCCTGGCCGCGGCCCGTTCCGCGAGCGCGCCGATGAAATTGCGCAACCGGTCGAACGTCATTCCGGCGACGTTGTCGCGAACGTAGGTGTAAAGGGCTTCTGCGTCATTTTCGCGGATGCCGTTCTCGATGGCGGCGAGATCTTCAGCAACCGGGCTGGAATTTTGTACGGCGATAGACAGGTTGCAGTGCTCCTGGCCGTTGGCGGATTGGAGCGGCACGCCGAACTTGTCGGTGACAAAAAGGTCGTGTGCGCGGCCGTTGCCACTTTGCGACGGCGCCACGTTGAACACGAACGCCCCGCCGTCGGTGTAGCTTCCGCCGCGCGCGTTCCAATACGCGTCGGCGACGGGCATGATGCGCGGATCTTCTTTATGCAGGCTGGCCAGCGTAGCGTCGATGGCCTGTTTCTCCGAGCAAATCAGGCCGATCGAGACGTCCTTGCCTTGCTGGAGCGCGAACACCTGCGGGCGCAGCATGGCGGTGTCGGTGATGCCGAGGAGTTGGAACCGGTCGGCGTTGCCCAGCGTGCGCGCAATGATGAAGAACCACGGGCCGTCGGGCGAGCCATGAATGTGGGACGCCTGGATCTGGCGGTAGACGCGCTGGCGCTCGACGGGCAGCCGATCGAAATCGAGTTCAGTGGTCGGGGCGAGCGCCTCGATGATGTACTCGACCGGATACTTGTAGACGCGGTGCATCAGGTCGAGCAGCATCACCGAAACTTCGGTGTCGGTGAGGAACCGCGGGAACAGGTTGCGTTGCGCGAGGTACTCGCACACCGAATGATAGTTCGCGAAGTCGCCGTTGTGGACGAGGGCCTCGTTCATGCCGATGAATGGGTGCGCCCCGCCGGGATGCCACACCCGGCCGCGGGTCGGATATCGCTGGTGGGCGATCCAGACGTGGGCGCGGACGTCCTCCATCCGGTAGTACTGCACCGACGCCTCGGCATAGCCCACAATCTTCATGATGATGAGGTTGCGGGCGTGCGACATGACAAATGCGCGCTTCTCGCCCAACGAAGCGTAAAACTCGTCGTTGATCTTGTTGGAATTCTGGAAAACGAACTCGTCTTCGAGTTCGGTTTGGGAGAGTGTGGCGAGGTTTTTCTCGCGGGCGAACCTTTCGAGCGCGTCGGGCTTGACGCGAACGAAATAGCGGGCGACGTCAGGCGGCCGGATTTCGAGCAGCGGCACGTCGCGGTAATCATCAACCGTGGGGACGATCCCGCCGTGGCTGACATCGAAGAACGGTTCGATGTACTTTTTCTCGATCTGTTCGCACGCCGTCGGGTCGAGCAGGCTGATTTGCAGGATGTAGGATTCCTCGAGCACCTTGCGCGATACGCCGAGGTCTTCCGGCGCGAGCCCGCACGCGGCGATGCCGCCGCCTTTGCCGTTGCCCCGGTTGCGCATCTGGATCGACGGCTCATAGATATGCTTGCCGCGGACGGGGACGGTGCAGGCGAACCCGGTCACGCCGCAGCCGCCTTCGGCTTCGGGCGACTTTATGAACCAGTCGCCCGTTGGCCGAAGGTCGTCCCGCGCGCGCAATAACAACTCAGCCCTGTTACAACTCTCTGTCATGTCTTGTTGTTCGTCCGTGTCGGTACGTAACTCCAGTCATTCTTCGAAAAAATCCGGTGCAACTTAACGAACCTCGGGATGCAACGCGGTGGGGTCGAGCTCCTGCTCGACCGCGGTGTCCCGCCAGACGCTCAAGGTAAGCGTGCCCCTCGACCACCTCCACCGCAGCGGTCGCGCGGGCGCGCGACCCCACCGCCAAAGCCGCCCGCTGTCCTGTACAACTACGCTCGCCCGCAGCGGTCGCGCGGGAGCGCGACCCCACCGCACCCACCTCAAGTCTCTTATCAGGTTCGTGCTTCATTCGTCCGAGCCCCCATAGTCGAGATGGGAGAGCAGGTCCGTCCGTCCTCTGAGCGCGGCCACCGAATCGAGGCCGAGGTTCCAGAGGATGTCGATCAGCATCTCGCGCCATGCGTTGTACATGTTGATCAGCCGTTGCGCGCACCAATCCGTGGTGACGAGTTCGAGCAGATCGGGGTCGGTGGTGCAGATGCCGCGCGGGCAGCCCTTACCGCTTTCGCAGCAGCCACACCGGATGCAGCTTAGCGCGACCAGTTCGGCGGTGCCGATGACCACGCCGTCGGCGCCAAGCGCGATGGCTTTGGCGACGTCGGCCGGGGTGCGAAGGCCGCCGCTGGCGATCAGCGTGATTTCGTCCCGGATGCCCTCGGCGCTGAGGAACTGGTGGCAACTGTTGATGGCGTATTCGATCGGCATGGCGATGTTTTTCTTCGCGATGTTGGGCGCAGCGCCGG
>JAPLKX010000679.1 GCA_026387845.1 Candidatus Hydrogenedentota bacterium
CCTCAGCCGAATCAAAGAATGCCGGACGCTCGCGTTGGCGCTGGCGAAAAATTGCGCCGTGGCGCTGTACGAGAGCCCGCGCGAGCGCGATTTCCGCCCCCGATACCAACTCGTCGCCATCGACAGGGCAAGCGGCCGGACGCTCTTCAACGTCGAACTCGACTCCGCGCCGAGGCAAAACGGGCTCGCCATCGATTCCGACGGCCGGGTCCTGCTGGCGATGGCTGATGGCAGCGTCAGTTGTTTTGGCGGCATGCAGGCGCTTGATGCCTATCTTGACGGGCTGGCGGGTACTGCCGGGAACGCCGATATGCGGGCCGAAGTGATCCGCCGGATTTCCTCCGCCCTCGATGATGTCCACGACCAGAAAGAGCGCGAAACCGTGCTGGCCCGCCTCAAAGAACTTGGCGTGGACCCGTTGGCGGCCACCAAGGCCAACGGGTGCGTGTGCGCCTGGAACCTGCTCGCCCCGGTTCCGTACAACGACACACATCCGCTCGACGAAAACCTCTTTCCCCGCGAGCGCGTTGACACCGGCGCCGCATGCACCATAGACGGCGAGTCGCTCAAGTGGCAGCCATACCAGACGGTCCAGATGACAGGGCAAGTCGACCTCGCCGGCATCTACGGCGAGCAGGCGAGCGTCGCCGCATACGCCTACGCCGAAGTCAAACTCGCACAGGACGCGCCCATCGTCCTTAAAATCGGATCGAACGACGGCTTCATATGCTGGTTCAACGGCAAAGAAGCCGGCGGTTTCCCAAGCCCGCGAGGTTATATTCCGGATCAGGATTCGCTTAACGTGAACGGCCGCAAAGGAAAGAACGCAATCCTGATCAAAGTGGCACAGGAAGGCGGTTCAGCCTGGGCGTTCAGCGTACGCATCACCGACCCCGCCGGCAACCCTATTGCCCTTTAGCGAAAAACGGGGACTGACTCGGTTTTCGGCAGTTTGAAAACCGTGTCTGTCCCTGCTTTTCGCGCCCGTTTTTCGCGGCCTAATCAACCACTGGCGGCTTGACAGGCGCGTGCGCGTTTTCCGCGTGATAGATGCGCGTTAGCTCGTCGAATGCATCCCGCAGAACAGCGCCCTCCATTCTTCCGCCGTTCGCGGCGAGTTCGCTGTCGATCAAGCCGCGCAAATACAGGATTCGCCAGCGCCACCCGTTCCTGGCCCATGCCGGCAGCGCCGCATCCACCTTTTCAAGAAGCTTGAACGCCTCCACCGACTTCGCACCTCGCTCCAGCCACGCCGATTCCAGCAGGCGCACCGCGTCGATCACGTCACCCGCGCATTCCGGCGAAAACTCGTACGCGATATACTCGCGCAACGTGTCTTCGGCGTTCGCATCTCCGTTCCAGTAAAACTGGAAGCAGACCACTTTGTTCATGTCTTCGAAAATGCCTTCCGAATAGGGCATGCCGCCCGACACTTTTCCGGCCGTCTGCCGCCAAAGCCCCTCGTACCTCGAGGGAAGCGGGTTGGCGCCATACGCGCCCCACGGGTTCCTGCCCCACATGCTGATCTCCGGGAAGTTGTACAGCGGAAGCCCCGCCGGCACACCGCGATCGAGCGGGTATCGCGGGAAATCGAAGTGGTCGTCGCACATGATGCCGTTGAGCCACCCATAATCCTGCTGCAAGAGCGAATCCAGCCCTTCCCACTCCCCCGACGGCGGCAGGTCGTACAGCCACGTCGACAGGATAACATCGAGGTTCGGGTAAACTGCGCGCCCCAATTCGGCCACACGTTTCGACAGCGCCGGAAACGCCTTACCGCCCCACGGCGCACACTCCGCGCAGCCGCACCCGCCCTCGTCATACGGCCAGCAGATCAGGTAATCGAGCCCGACGTCTTTGAACTCGTCGAAAAGGCGCGCGTACACCTCCTCGAGGTACGCCCGGCCCTCAGGTTTGGACGGGCAGCAGTTGACGCCCATGTTACCGCGGCGGCGCGACTCGTCCCGGTTGGGCTGCGCGCGGGCGGCTTCGGGCGCGGACGTGAACCCCTGGTTTGGGCACTGGATCAGGCCTGTTTTCATCCCGACTTTCTTGGCCGAAAGAAGTAATTGCCGGATCTGCTCGATATTCTTGCGCGCTTCGGGCGTGTCAAACCCCGTGAAGTTCCACGTCGGGAAATGAGCCACCACAGCGTTCGCGCCCCACAACGCCAAATCCTCGAGATACTGGCTCACTTCCTCAGCGGGCGCCGCCTCGTAGAAATTGTTAAAATGCGTCGCCGCATACACCGCACGAAACGATCCTTCCGGCGCAGACGTGCCACGCCACCCGCTCGGCACGAACCCATCGGCCGTGTAACGCGAAGTCCGCAGAAACTTGCCCACCCCATAAAGAACCGCAGCCGCGTCCGACCCCGTGATGCATACATTCCCACCCAACGCATCCGCCACGGCAAACCCTTCCCGCAGCAACGCCGGATCCGTCGCAAGGAAAACGGTAAAGTCAGCCCTTTGCTCGCGCGACACCTCCACGTCCGCCCGCTCTGTAATCTCCCGCGACGCGATCTCCGCCACGCGCTGCATCACAACCGTCGCATCATCCGGCAATTGAATTTGCATCGACCGCACCGGCAACATCGCTGCCGCACCCAACAGCATCGTCATGAGAAACACAGACATCGAATGTCTCCACGGGCGTCTTGTGCCTGCTATCGCGCTTCCCGGTCCTTCAGCTTTTCAAGGCGGGTTCCGCGTGCAGTCTTAAGCCGAGCGCGCCGATGACCTTGAGGATGGTGTCGAAGCTGGGACTGCGTTCTCCGGAAAGCGCCTTATACAGGCTTTCTCGCGAAAGGCCGGCCTCGCGGGCGACCTGAGACATGCCCTTGGCGCGCGTAATATTGCCTAAAGCCTTGGCTACAACGGACGCATCACCGCGAGCTTCTTCTATGGACGCTTCCAAGTAAGCCGCCATTTCCTCGGGAGTACGAAGATGTTCGGCGACATCGTAGCGGGTTGTAACTGTTTTGGCCATGATAATCTCCTATAAACTCCTTGCAAGGCGTACGGCTGTCTTGATATCCCTTGCCTGGCTGTGCTTGTCGCCGCCCGCCAAGAGAATTATCAACTCGCACCCTTGCATTGTGTAATACACACGGTAGCCGGGCCCAAAGTCGATGCGCATCTCCAAGACGCCCGTGCCCACCGATTTGGCATCACCCGGATTTCCGCCCGCCAAACGATCAATCCGGACCAGAATACGAGCCCGTCCCTGAATGTCGGACAAAGAATCGAGCCACTTGGCGAACACGTCGGTCTTGCGAATCTCCATAAGTCTATTGTATCCTATGGGCTACACCCTTGTCAATTCAGGCTGCGCTTGGGCGGTCAGCAACCTTCA
>JAPLKX010000501.1 GCA_026387845.1 Candidatus Hydrogenedentota bacterium
CGGCGAGATGATCCACCACCTCAAGCGCACACACGGCAAGTACGGCCTGCAGATGATTTGCGGCGGCGGCGGCCTGGGTATCGCCGCCGTCGTCGAAGCCGTCTAGTGCTTGATTGCAGAAATACCAGATACGAAAATGAGTGCAGTCTTGTAGGTCCGAATTCCGATTCGGACCAGGTGGAGCGGTCCGATTCAGAGATCGGACCTACGAAAGCACCGGGGCAATAGAGCCTATGACTTCTGCAATTAGACACTAAAATCGCATTTGGAATCGTTCGCCGGTGTCTTGTATTTCGATGGCGACGGCGTCTTTTTCGACGGCGATGAGCAGGGCGGTGCTGCCGGGTATGAGTTCGCCGATTTCGACGGGCTGGAGGTTGATGATGGCGGAAGCGTAGGGG
Source organism: Candidatus Hydrogenedentota bacterium (assembly GCA_026387845.1). GTDB lineage: Bacteria > Hydrogenedentota > Hydrogenedentia > Hydrogenedentales > SLHB01 > JAPLKX01. The sequence continues at coordinate 402 of JAPLKX010000501.1, forward strand.
CGGTTTTTGGAAGCGGGGCGGAGCATGTTGAGCTGGACGTTTTCGAGGCCGTATAGGGGCTTGTCGCTGTTGCGCAATGGCGGCAACATGGCGACGTTGATTGGGCGGCGTTCGATGGGCGCGGGTTGTGCGGCGGGCGCAGGGGGCTGTTCGACTTTGGCGATGACGACTGGGGCCGGCGCGGGTGGCGCGGAGGGCGCGGGTGGTTGAACAACGCGGTCAGGCTGCGGCGCGGGGTCGGGCGCCGGTTTTGCGGCGGCGGCGGGTTCGGGTTGAGGCTTCAGTTCGGCAGGCGGCTTGGGCTGGACGGGATTTGGGCTGGGCTTGGGTTCCGGTTTGGTCTCGACGGGGGGCGCGGGCGCGGGTGGTGTAGGCGCCTTTGCCTGTAGCGCGGGATCGGGTTGGGGCACGGGCGTTGGCGGCGGCGTGGGTTGGGCCGCGGGCTCGGTGGCGGGCGCGGGTCGAGTAGGGGCTTTTGCTTCGGGCGTTGGTTGAGGCGTCGTTGTGGGTTGGGGTTCGGGCTTGGGCTCGATGGTGGGCGCGGGCGCGGGTTCAGGCTGAGTAGGGGCTTTAGGTTCGAGCGCAGGTTGTGGCGCGGGTTTGGGCTCGATGGTGGGCGCGGGTTCAGGCGCGGGTTGGGCGGCGGCGTTGGTTTCTGTGGGCTGAGCCGGGGTTTCGACTGGGGGTTTGTCGGGTACGGGGTCGGGCGCAGGCTCAGGGGGGGGTGTCTGCTCGACGACAGGTGCGGCGATTGGTGTTGGCGTGGGCGGGCGGTTGGCGAGTTGGACGGGGGTGACGGTGCCTTTCATAAAGAGGAATGACGCGCCCACGGATGCGGTGACGATGAGCACGGCGGCGATCGCGCCAAACGCTATGAGTGCGTAGGGGCGGATGGCGTGGCCGTTGGCCGGTTTTTGTCCGGTCAACTGTTGTTCGGGTGGCAATGATTGGAAGACGCGGCCAGTGGCCCGGGCGGACTGGGCCTTCTCGGTTTCGAGCTTTTTCAGTGCGTCAAGAATGGAGCTCATTGTCAACGGCCTCGGATGCGAGAGGAGCGGTTTGGACCGCGACGGGCGCAGGTGCTCCCGGCAGGCGCGGCATGGGCGGCACGACTCCCGAGGGTGTTTGTGGCAAGGGTGCGGCGGTGACTTCTCCGGGCTTGTCTTGTGCGGGTGGCGAGGTAGGCTCGGTGAGCGGAGGGGTTTCGCCGGGGATCGGCCTGAGGGGCAAATCGGGCAAAGAGTTGAACCCGGGCAACAACTCGGGCTCGTCGGGCAAGCCGATCATTGGGGGCGTGGGTAGGTCAGGTTTAGGTTCTTGTTTTGCGACGACATCGGGTCGTGGTGCGGGTTCGGGAGTTTTCTGGGGCTTGTTTTCTTCGCGAGCGGCGAGGATGGGTTGGGGCGGTTGCGGGGCGGCCTCGAGGGGCTGGATTTTTTCCCGTTTGACGAGCGACGGTGTGGACCCGCCGCCGACCCAACTGGTCAATACCATGCGGACCTGTTTGCCGGCGATGCCGTCGACGTAGAGGCCGGTTTCGGCCTGGAGGCGTGCCACGGCGCGTGTGGTTTCTTCGTCGTAGACGGCGGTTGCGGGGCCGCGCAGCCGGGACATTGCGCGGAGGGCTCGTTTGAGGTCGGCGACCTCGGGCCCGTTGGCCTGCCGCCTCAAGACGGGCGCGGTTGGGCGTGGGTCGCGCCAAAAGACGATGGCCTCGTGGGCGTAACATTCGCGGAACTCGTCGCGCGGGACGTCGATGAGATCGGTGCCGCCGGCGGTGATGCGGCACAGGCCGTTTTCGATCCTGGTCAGGGCGACCCAGCGGGACTCGTCGCCCGTTTTCAACCGGGCGAGTGCCGGCAACCCGATGGCCATCAACTGGTCGAGCGCGGGGGTCAGTATTTCGCAGGCGAGGCCGTTGGACCGGCCAAACGCGGCGAGGGTAGCGGGCGAATCGTCCTCGGGATAACCTGCGACGACGGCCATGTTCCATGCGGCGAGAATGCCCGCGAGGGCGGCGTCTCGTGAGGATTTAGCGTCGAGTGTTTTGATGCGTTGTGCGAGGGGCTGTTGGCCGGGTTCGGGGGCGACCGGGGGCGGCGCGGGTTTGGGTTCGGGCGCAGGGGTAGGCGGCGGCAGCGCAGGCGTGGGATCGGGTGCGGGGTCTGTAGCGACACCGGGTGCGCCGGGTGGTTGTGCCAGAGCGAGTGAACCCGCGCGCGGGGTGATTTGGTCGAATGGGCCGATGAGTTTGACGAGCGCCATGAGCACGGCGGCGGTTAATATGACGGAGGCGCAGGGGAGGCCGTAGCGGAGGGCGAGGGCGCCCCATTGGATGCCTTTTTTGAGTGTGGCGCCGCGTATTTCTCGAGCGGCTTCCCGGACGAGCCGGGCGGAGATGTCTCTGAGCTCGCGGGTGTAGCCGATCAGGAGAGCGCGGTCGCAGATGGCGTTGATGACGCGGGGGGTTCCACCGGATGCTTTGAACACGCAGCGTATGGCGGCGCGCGTGAACCGGACCTGGCCGCGGCCGCCGGCGGCGCTGAGCCGGTAGGCGATGTATTGCAGAGTCTCTTTTTCGTTGAGCGGGCGGAGGTGGTATCGGGCGGTGATCCGCTGGTTCAACTGGCGCAACTGGGGTAGCTGGAGGTTTTCGGCGAGTTCGGGCTGGCCAATCAGGACGATCTGGAGTAGTTTTTGCGTTTCGGTCTCGAGGTTGGACAACAGGCGGATTTGTTCGAGTACGGTGGGGGAAAGGTCCTGGGCTTCGTCGATGACGAGCACGCAGTTTTTGCCCAGGGCGTTGCGGTCGAGTAGGTACTCGTTAAGCTCGTCGATGAGTTCTTTGAGTGTGCGCCCCTGGCTGAGTATGCCGAAATCTTCGTTGATTTTGCGGAGAAGTTCTTCCGGGGATAGAAATGGGTTGAAGATGAAAGCGACCTCGATGTCGGGGTCGAGCTGGCTTAGGAGGCTGCGGCAGATCGTGGTTTTTCCCGTGCCGACCTCGCCGGAAACCATGATGAAGCCGGTGCGGTTTTTGATCCCGTACAACAGGTGGGCGAAGGCCTCTTTGTGCTTCTCGCTCAGGAACAAAAACCGGGGGTCCGGGGTGAGATTAAAAGGTTTTTCGTTAAGCCCGTAGAACGCCTCGTACATGGATGGTCTCTCGCGTGGACACCCCCCGCAACACCGGGTGCGTTAACTGTTGACAAACAGCATAACACCTTGCGGCGCAAGTGTCAACGGAACTCCGAGACAAGTGCCAAGTGCCAAGTGTGGGACGGACTATGACAAGGGACGAAAGGGACGCAGCGCGGCGTAGCCACAACCAAAAAATGCAGTCCAGCCTTTTGCCACGTCTGGGACGCCCCCCGGCAGTTGTGGCGGGTGTCCCACTTTTAACAAGGTTGCCACGTCTGGGACGCCCCCCGGCAGTTGTGGGGGGTGTCCCACTTTTAACAAGGTTGCCACGTCTGGGACGCCCCCCGGCAGTTGTGCGGGGCGTCCCAACGCGCGGCATCGAAGCTTCAACTTCTACGCAAGAAAACAAGAACTTGGCGGATAGTAATATAAAGGACGAAAGGGACGAAGAGAGAACGCCGCTGAGAGCGGGCGGCTACGGTGGTTCCGGGACGGTGTGGGCTGGACGGCGCGGGCGAGACGACCGCGCCTACTTTATTTCTAGCATGCGGTCGATGGGTAGGCGAGCGCGCTGGAT
>JAPLKX010000191.1 GCA_026387845.1 Candidatus Hydrogenedentota bacterium
CCCACGGGTAACGCCCCGCCCCGCTTAAAATGCGCAGGTCGTTGCCAATATGGATCGCCGACTGCAGCAAGCCCGCCATCCGCAACTCGCGCAGCCGGTCGATCAGCGGCGGCAGATCCTCGTCCCGTTCGAGCTTGATGAAAAAGAAACAGAACGCCTCCGGCTCGGGCATCAGCCACAGCCCGATTTTCGTAACAATCCCGTAGTTCGACTGGCAAAACAGCCCGTCCAGGTATGGACCCGCGCCGTACGGATACACATGCCCCGTCCGCGCATTCGCGTAATGCCCATAACCCGTGTTCAGCACCCGCCCGTCTGCCAGCACGATCTCCATACCGCACGTCGTTAGAAAATGATCCCCGTACCGCGTATGGCCGAACCCGTGATCGAGCGTGTTGCCCACCAGGCTCGAATCGCCCCCCGCACCCGTGCAGTCAAGCCACAGCGGAATCCGGTTTTGCCGCAGGTGGTCGTACAACTGCTGCTGCGACACACCCGCCTCGATCACCGCGTAACCCAGTTCGACGTTCACCTCGATAATCCGGTTCATCCGGCTCAAATCAACGATTACCGCGTCGTCCGTCGGCGCGCACGCGTCGCCGTACCCCCAGTTTTTTCCACGCGAGATCGGGTAAACCACCACACCGTGTTCCGACGCCACGCGCACCGCCGCCTGCACGTCTTCAGTCGACCGCGGATAGACCACCGCGCCCGGCCGCGTCGCGTGATCCAGCGTCGTCCGCGCGTACCGCGCCAGCGTCGCCTCATCCCACGCCACCTTCTCCGCACCCAGCGCATTTTCCAACGCCTCAATCGTTTCCTTCACCGCAAATCCCCCGCTCTTTGGACAGTTGGCAACTCAGAACAACCCGCCCTACTCCATGAACCGATAGCGTGGATTAGCCGGCTTCAGCCGGCTCCTCTTTGCACCCGTCTTTAGACGGGCTGACACTTAACTGCACAATTACTACAGCCCGCTTCAGCGGGACTTTCAAGGCTTTAGCTTTTCTTTAGTCCCTTTGGTCTTTTTGGTCCCCTTCCCCGCTCCACACGCGCACCGCCGCCGTCAAAAACCGATCCACTACGTTGCTGTTGCTGAACCACTCCTGGCTAATCATATACGTCCGCGTCCGGTTTCGGAAAGGTTTCCACCAATGCTCCGGGATCTTCTGCGCGCCTTTCGCCGCGCCGAAAATCGATCCCGCCGTTGCCGCCGTGCAATCGTTATCGAGCCCCATCGCGACTGTCCCGCCGATCGTCTTCGTAAAATCACCCGCGCCCAGCATCAGACCGAACACTGTCAAGCACGCATTGTTGTTCGTATGCACGCTGTTCATCCCGCCAAACCGCTTATCCACCGCCGCACGCCCATCCCGCCAGTCCGTCAATTGCGGCCCGGTCTCCAGCGCCCAACGCACGTCCGCCGCCAGCCGGCATTCGGCCGGGATCTCCGTCAGCCCAATCTGGATTGCCTCCACCGGGTCGTCCAACGCAAATGCCGCAGAGATCGACGCCGCAAAAAACATCTCCCCGTAAATGCCGTTGCGCCGGTGTGACAGCCGCCCGTCGCGCCACGCCAGTTCCGCGGACTTTTCCTGCCACCCCGCCGCCGCGTAACCCCACGCATCCGCCCGGATCGCCGCGCCAATCCACTCCATGTACGGGTTGCGTTTCACGCCCGCCGTCTCGGGCGGCTCGCCGTCACGCAGGTTCTCGAGCGTCACCCGCTCCGCCGTGTACGCAATGGGCAGGTACTTTATCCAAGCCGCCGCAACGTCCTCCGTTGTAAAGTCCGGGCCATACTCTTCGAGGATCAGCAGCCCCAGCAGCGTGTACGCCACGTCGTCATCCACCGGCACGTAACGGACCCGCCCTTTCAGATACGCCCCATTGTTGTCCATCCCGTACCGCACATGCTCCGGCCACGGGTGGTCCCCCCAATAATCCTCCGGCGGAAAAGGATCCCCCGACCTCGCCGCCAGCGATTCCATATCCGAGATGCTCCAGTTCTCGACCGGCGCGCCCAGCGTGCAACCCGCCGCGCGGCCAAGCCACGCCCCACGCATCCGGTCTTTCAGCCGCTGGTCCTTCAGTCTCGGCCACAACCGCCGCGGTCCCTCCGGCCGCAACGCCCGGATTCCCTCCAGATCGTCCGGCTCTTTATTCGCGCCGCCGTCCTCCGCCTTGCGCAATTCCTTCCGCGCCAGTTTCAACGCCTTGCACGCCCCCTCCACTACGCCCGACACATCCGCCCCCTGTTCGTGCCGCAAATCCGCCCACAACGACACCTCCTCCGCCAAACGCTGCAACTCAAGAAAATATGGCATGCGTCACCCCGTTGGAGTTCCCTGGAACCTGCGGCATCCTTCAATTTGTGGCCGTTGTGGATCACCGGTGATCCACAAAACCGTTTGTGGCTCATAAAACGCGTTTTGTGATCCACAAATTTATCACTTTCGTCCCATTCTTGCCCA
>JAPLKX010000737.1 GCA_026387845.1 Candidatus Hydrogenedentota bacterium
CCTCGCGCAGGTAATTGCAGTGCCCCAAAACCGACAGGGACACGGTCACTTCGTTAATCCGGTTCGGCCCAAACCCGACCCGGCCACGCCGCCCCCCCGTGCCGAACGGGATAAACTGGTAAAAACTGTCCAGCAACAACTCGTACTTGTCCGCGGCCATATGGGCCATTACGGCGTCGCGCTGGGGCCGGCACAGGTCTTCGGTCATCCACAGGTCCATCAAATGGATGGCGGCCTCCGTTCGTTCGGGTGAGTTGCTCAGGAGCAAGAACTTCTTTTCCACGTCTTTTGCGCAACGCCGCCAGTCCACGGAGGTTGAGTTATTTGTCATGCGGCACATCTCCCATCCACATTAGGGCCGGAAAAACAAGCATCGTAGTGTGTAAACATAACGGCATTTTCCCCGGAGAAAATCCTGGGTCTCGCCCTGCCGCCGTTACTGTATGGCCACGCAAGAATTGTAGCATGGCGGAGAAAAACGGCCCCAACCGCTTGAATATCACCGGGTTGCGCAGCTTCCGCCGGCGCAACCACCAACAACATCGTATCATCCGCGCCCCGGTAATCTCAACAAGGCCTGCCGGTCATAGTTCTTAAATTGACCTTTAGTCAAGAGTTTGTTATCATGCCGCTCCTTGAATGTAACTCCCACACTGGCTACAGGATTTGCCGTGAATAGAATTGAAATCAACTTTGAACGGTGCAAAGGCTGTTACCTTTGCGTCGATGCGTGTCCCAAGCACCTTATCGAGCAAGGCAAGGAACTTAACGCCTGCGGGTACTATCCCGCCCGCCCCACGGCCGAGACCACCTGCACGGCCTGCGCCTTGTGCGCCACCGTCTGCCCGGATTGCGCCATCGAGGTTTTCAAGGAGGTCGAGGCCACGCCGGCCAAGGCCGCCGGCGCGTCCAAGGTTCAACCAGAGGGAATCAAGAGTTGTGGCTGATCGCGGGCCTAAAAAGCTGGTAAAAGGAAACGTTGCGCTGGCTGAAGGCGCGGTTCAAGCGGGTCTTCGGTGCTATTTCGGCTACCCCATCACGCCGCAGAATGAGGTGCCCGAATACCTGTCGGGCCGGTTGCCGCAAGTGGGCGGCATTTTTCTCCAGGCGGAAAGCGAACTGGCCAGCATCAACATGGTATTGGGCGCGGTGGCGGCGGGCGTGCGCGCCATGACCAGTTCCTCCAGCCCCGGAATAAGCCTCATGCAGGAAGGCATCTCGTTCCTGGCGGGCGACCAGCTTCCGGCGGTGATTGTGAATGTGATGCGGTGCGGCCCCGGCCTCGGCGGCATCAAAACCACCCAGGGCGACTACTACCAGGCCACCCGCGGCGGCGGCCACGGCGACTACAGGACTATCGTCCTCGCCCCGACGACCGTCCAGGAAATGTTTGATTTCGCCGTCCTTGCGTTCGAACTTGCCGATAAGTACCGCAACCCCGTCCTGATCCTTGCCGACGCCGTCATCGGCCAGATGGCGGAGGGCGCGTACCTCGTCCCCGACAGGCCAATCGTCACCGTCGACAAACCCTACATCGTCACCGGCGCCCAGGGCAGGCCGCCGCAAAACATCCGAAGCATGTACCTCGAAGGCGATGACCAGGAAGAGCTCAATTACGTCCTCCAAGACAAATACCGCCTAATCGAGCGCGACGAGGTCCGCTACAAAACCACCCAAATCGACGACGCCGAAACCGTCCTGGTCGCGTTTGGGACCGCGGCACGGATTGCGCTCAGCGCCGTCCGCGAGGCCAGAAAAATGGGTATGAAAGTCGGCCTGTTCCGCCCCGTCACGCTGTGGCCGTTCCCGACCCCACAATTGCGGGAGTTGTCCCAGCGCGTCAACAAGTTCTTCGATTTCGAGTTGAACCTCGGCCAGATGGTCGATGACGTGCGGGCCGCCGTCGTGCCCGGGACAAGAGTCGAGTTTTACGGGCGTCCCGCGGGCGGGTTGCCGACGCCGGCCGACGTCATTCAAAAACTGAAGGAGTTGTAGGTCGTGCAAAAGAAAGTGTTCAGCCGGCCCGAGGGCCTGCTCGACGTTACGACCCATTATTGCGCGGGCTGCACGCACGGCACCGCCCACCGGCTTGTCGCCGAAGCCCTTGACCATTTTGGCGTGCGCGAGCGTGCCGTGGGTGTCGCGCCGGCCGGGTGCAGCGTCATGATGTACAAGTACTTCAACTGCGACACCATCGAAGCCGCCCACGGGCGCGCCCTCGCCGTCGGCACCGGCATCAAACGGGCCCGGCCCGACCTGTTCGTGTTCACCTACCAGGGCGACGGCGACCTCGCCAGCATCGGCTTGTGCGAAACCATGCATGCCGCCAACCGCGGCGAATCTATCAGCGTCATCTACGTCAACAACGCCGTCTACGGCATGACCGGCGGCCAGATGGCCCCCACCACACTGCTTTGCCAGCGCACCACCACCACCCCCGCCGGGCGCACCGTCGCCAACGAGGGGTTCCCGCTGAAGATGGCGGAGCTGATGGCGAACCTCGAGGGCGTCACCTACTGCGAACGTGCGGCCATGTACGATGTCAAGCAGGTCCGCCGGGCGCGGAAAGCTATCTTTCACGCATTCGAGATTCAGATCCAACACAACGGGTTCGGGTTTGTCGAGTTGCTCTCCGCGTGCCCGACCAACTTGAAAATGCCACCCGCAAAAGCGCAGAAATGGGTCGCCGACGAGATGGTGAAGACCTTCCCGCTCGGCGTGTTCAAGGACCTCCCGCCCGGGCCGTCGCCCGCCCCGTCGTCCGCGCCGGCTGCGCTGGCCGAGGAAGGAACCGCCCATGCTGTGTGAGGTCGTGATGTCGGGGTTTGGCGGTCAGGGCGTGATGTTCATGGGCGACCTGCTGGGACAGGCCGCAATCGCCGAAGGCCGGAACGCCACCTTCTTCCCGACCTACGGCGTGGCGATGCGCGGCGGAACCGCCAACTGCGTTATCGTTATCTCCGACGAAGAAATCGGGTCGCCGCTGCTCGATCAACCCGACGGCGCGGTTCTGATGAACCAGCAGTCGCTCGTCCGGTTTCAGTCCGTCGTAAAAAAAGGCGGCCTCATCGTCGGCAACAGTTCAATCTTAAAGCCGGAAACCTGCACGCGCAACGGCGATGTCCGCACCATTTGGATTCCGGCCACCGAGATTTCACGCGAAATCACCGGCAACGAGCAATCGGCCAACATCGTGGCAATCGGCGCGTTTCTCAACACCCGACCCGTCGTCAAACTCGAAACGATCAAAACCATTTTCCGGGGGCTGGCCGGCCGAAAAAAAGACATGATTGAAAAGAATCTTATGGCGCTCAACGCCGGCATTGAATTCGCCGCACGCGCCGGCAGATCGTGATTCGGTTTCGCACCCCTTAACAGGGCCAAAAAAAGGAGCATTGACATGGCGCAACTTCAGGAAGTTGTCGTAGTCGATGCCGTCCGCAGCGCCATTGGCAAGTCCGGCGTGGACGGGATGAAAAAGAACGGCCAACTCTGCCAGGCCTGCGCGCAGGAGCTGCTTGCCGCGGTTATGCGCGGCCTGCTCAACCGCGTCAAAGCCAAGAGCCCAAAATTTGACGAGCACATCATTGAAGACGTCATCATCGGTTGCCTCAGCCAAATCGGCGAACAAGGCTCCGATATCGCGCGAATCGCCGCACTCCTCGCCGGCATACCCCAGGAAGCTTGCGGGTGCACCGTCAACCAGTTCTGCAACGGCGGGCTCAAAGCCATCATGTTCGGCGCACAAAGCATCCAGGTCGGCAACGGCGACGCCGTGGTGTGCGGCGGCGTCGAACTCATGTCGCACTACCCCATCTGGTCCGATATCGAGGTCGCCAAGAAAGCCGGGGTGCCCGTACGGTTTACAAATCGGATGGGCGAGATCGGCATGGACGTCATGCAGGGGCTGTGTGCCGAGAAAATTTCCGAAGACGAAGGCCACACCCGGGAAGACCTCGACCGGTTCGGCATGTGGAGCATGCAAAAAGCCGTCAAAGCCCAGCGAAACGGCTGGTTCACCAACATCATCCCGTTCGAGTACACCTGGGAAGGCGAAACCCGGCGCGCCGAGGTCGACGAAGTCCTCCGGCCCCAGGCCGTCGACGACCCCGACACCTATTGGCAAGGCCTTGCCAAACTCAAAACGCCATTCAAAGAAAACGGCAGGGTCACGCCGGGCAACGCCTCGCAAATCGTCGATGGCGCCGCCGCCGTCCTGCTGATGAGCGCGAAAAAGGCCGAAGAACTCGATCTCGAGCCGCTGGCCATCATCCGCTCGCTGGCCGTGGCGGGCGGGGCGCCCAATCCCATGTTGCTTGCGCCTATCCCGGCCGTCAAGAAAGCCCTCAAGCGCGCCGGAAAAACCATCGACGACATGGACGTCATCGAACCTAACGAGGCGTTTGCCACACCGTGCCTCGCGTTCGCAAACGCATTCGGCTACGCCTACGACGACCCGCGGGTCAACCCGACCGGCGGCGCCATCGCCCTCGGGCACCCCATCGGTGCGAGCGGCGTGTTCTACTTCGGCGAGATGATCCACCACCTCAAGCGCACACACGGCAAGTACGGCCTGCAGATGATTTGCGGCGGCGGCGGCATTGGAATCGCCACCGTGGTCGAGCGGATCTGATACTGTCGGCTTGCGCTGTTTTAGAGATATTATGTGAACGAGACAATAAATGGGGGAGGAAATCC
>JAPLKX010000355.1 GCA_026387845.1 Candidatus Hydrogenedentota bacterium
ACAGGTTTCCCGGTCTCGATTTCCCCGTGCAGGTTATCCTCCGTTACCAGTTCGAGCAGCCGCTCCAGCTCGGTCGCAGCCTCAGCCAAGGGCATAACCTCCAGTTTGCCATCGTGCATCCGCAATTCAGCGGGGCTTCCCGCACTCAACCCGAGGTCGGCCGCCATCGACTGCGGAATGCGCACGGCCAAGCTGTTCCCCCACTTCTGCACGCGCGTTTTCATGAGCACCTCCTGTATCTACATTGAGTATACCAGAGGCCCCAAAGAATGGCAAACGTATTGACAGGATAACAGGATTAACGGGATAGGTTAAGAAGAACTTAATCCTGTTAATCCTGTAATCCTGTCAGAATACGCCTGAATGCGGCGAGGGGGCAGGTGACCGACGTCATGTAGACGGGGTTTTGACGGTGGTCATTTTCGGGGTGGAAACACTCCCATGGGGAGCCATGGTTCTTGTCTTTTCGGAAGTCGCCGTCACGTAGTTCGGCGACGAATTCGGCGGCGAGTTTGCGTGCGGCGGCGGGATCAACCTTGTTGATGGCGTACGCGACCCAGCCTGTGGGCGTGCCCCAGTAGGCGCCGTTCTGGTAGGTATTTTTCTTGGCGAGTGCTTGTTCCCAGGCGGTGCCGGGGCTGAAATCGCCGGATGTGGGGACGTGGCGGATGTTGCCGCGGCATGCGATCTCGCCGTTGAAATAGGAGCGTGCGAGGGCTTCGCACGCCGCGCGTTCGGGCTGCTCATCCAGGACGCCGATGTAGACGGCGTAGGCGGCGCCCCACACGTCGAACTGGGCGCTCTTGCCGGTCGAGGCGCGGAGGTAGCCCGAGGGGTCGGCGAAAGTCTTGATGATGGCCGGGCGGAGACGATCCGCGGAGTCGACGTACCGCTGCCGGCCTTGCGCTTCTTGCAGGCGGTTCATCAGGAAGGCCATCTCGCGGGCGGCCTGCCATTTCAGCAGCGAGCAGAACAGGAGGTCGCCGGTGTGTGTGACGGTATCGACAAACCCGAACGTGACGCCGCGTTTGTCTTCGTCGGCGTAGACGAGGCCGGTGTCGTCGCGTGCGGGCGGCGCGGCGAACGCCCGTTCGAGCCGGTCGATCAGCGAGGCGCCGCGGACGTCTTGCCGCAGGATCTCGAGATCGTTGGTTGTACGGACGTAGTTGTAGGCCATGTGGATGAAGAAGTAGTGGTCGTCGAGCGCGGGGAGGTAACCCCAGTTGGGCCCGCCCTGGCCTTCGTAATCTTCGAGCGTGCCGGGATAGAAGATAGGCTTGTTGCCGAACGAGATGTGGTCGGGTATCGATCCGGGGGGAACGAAACTGCCGCTGGGTAGTTGCCAGGGCGTGTCCTGCTGGTGCTGGGCGGTAAGGAGGAGTGCGTGGCGCTGAATGGAGTCGGGGACGAGGCCGGAGTCGAGCGACATGGCGTAGTCGCGGATCCAGAACGCGGGATAGCAGTCTCTGCCGCCGGGCCGGATCAACGTGCCGCCGGTGATGTTCGGCCCGACGTTGCCGACTTTCGCGCCGGGCTCGACGCGCGAGGCGTCAACGGCGGCGCGGGTGATTTCTTCGAGGAATTTCGCGTCCTCAGCGGAGAGGAGCGGTTGCGACGGGGCGGCGAAGCTGATTAGAAGAGCGGCGAGTGTGAACATTCCGGGTTCCTCTGAGACGCGGCGGACGCGGTGGATATAGTGGACATTTTGAGCGCAGAGGCCAGGCGGATCAAGCCTTTTACGACTTCTTGACTTCTTGTCGTCATCGTAGACGCGGCATCTTGCCGCGTGCTTCAGGCCGGGACAAGAGGCTGGAAGCCTCTTCTACTGTAGACGCGGCATTTTGCGCGTGCCTTTGGCCGGGACAAGAGGCTGGAAGCCTCTTCTACCATGACTAGAACGAACTTCTGAGCCGACCTTTTGCGGCTCCGGCGGCGAGTTCGTCTCGTGCGAACTGGAGGAGGTTTTCTGTGGATTCCCAGCCGAGGCATGGGTCGGTGATGCTGACGCCGTATTCGAGGTTGGCGCCGGGCGCGAGGCGCTGGCTGCCTTCTTTCAGGTTGCTTTCGATCATGACGCCGATGATGGAGGTGTTGCCGTCGAGCCGCTGCTGCACGACGCTTTTGAGTACGTGCGCCTGGAGCCGGCACCTACGCCCGGAGTTGTCGTGGCTGCAGTCGACCATCAGGAGGGGGGCGAGCCTGGCGCGCTGCAACTGTTCTTCTGCCATGGCGACGCTGACGGGGTCGTAGTTGGGGTGGTCGCCGCCGCCGCGCAGGATAATGTGGCCATAGGGGTTTCCGCGTGTGGCGATGACGCAGGTGCGTCCGTCCTGGTCGATGCCGAGAAAATGGTGGGGCTGTCGCGACGAGACGAGCGCGTTGATGGCGATCCGGAGGTTGCCGTCGGTGTTGTTCTTGAACCCGACGGGCATGGACAGGCCGCTGGCGAGTTCGCGGTGTGTCTGTGATTCGGTTGTGCGCGCGCCGATAGCGGCCCAGCTTTTGAGGTCGGCGATGTACTGCGGAACGATCGGGTCAAGCACTTCGGTGGCGGTCGGCAGGCCCATCTCGGAGATTTTCAGGAGAATGGCCCTGGCCCTTCGCAGGCCTTCGTGCATGTCGTAGGTGCCGTCGAGATGGGGGTCGTTGATCAGGCCTTTCCAGCCGGTGGTCGTCCTGGGTTTTTCGAAATAGGTGCGCATCACGAGGAACAACTGGTCGCCGACTCTGTCTCGCAAAGCCACGAGCCGTTCGGCGTATTCGAACGCGGCTTTTTCGTCGTGGATCGAGCATGGGCCGACGATGACGAGCAGGCGGGCGTCTTCTTTCCTGATGATTTTCTTGATGGCTTCGCGGCCGGCAACGACGGTGTCGTTGGCCTCGGCCGACATGGGCAGTGCGGCTTTGAGGTCGCGCGGGGTGATCAGGGGCGACTCGGCCAATACGTTGAGATCATGCGTTTGCTGCATGATGGAATTGTGGCGCAACGAGAAGAGGGAAAACAAGAGAAGGTCGGGACAGGCCATAGGACGGATCGGACGGATCGGACGGATGAAAAGAACAGACACCTGCCTACAGTGCGCGCTAGGACGCGCGGTGGCGAAGACGGCGCGGGCGGGCGGGCGAAAAGCGGGGACAGGCACGCTTTTTCGCACACTGCCGCGAAAAGGCGAGCCAGTCCCCGTTTTTCGAAAAGTGGGTGGCGATTGACGTAAGATACGGGGCATGGATCAAGCGAAAGTGAAGATGTTGTTGGAATCCGTGGCGGCGGGGCGGGTTTCGCCGGATGAGGCGGTAGCGCGGTTGCGGACGCTTCCGTTCGAGGATCTGGGTTTTGCGAAGGTGGACCACCACAGGAGCCTTCGCAGGGGGTTTCCGGAGACGATATTCTGCTCTGGCAAAACGCCGGAGCAGGTGGCGCAGATTGTTGGCCGGATGTGCGAGCATGGGAGCAACGTGCTGGGAACACGGTGCGGGGCGGAGACGGCGGCGGCGGTCCAGGCGGTGTGCCCGACGGCGGTGTACCACGAGACGGCGCGGGCGATCACGGTGTCGGTGGCGCCGGTCGAGCAGATGAAAGGCTATATCGCGGTGGTTTGCGCGGGGACGAGCGACATCCCTGTGGCGGAAGAGGCGGTGGTGACGTGCGAGGCGATGGGCAACACGGTGGAGCGGGTGTACGACGTGGGTGTGGCGGGCATTCACCGGGTGCTGCACCGGGTCGAGACGCTGCAGAAAGCCAACGCGGTGATTGTGTGCGCGGGGATGGAAGGGGCCCTGGCGAGCGTGGTGGGCGGATTGGTGGACAAGCCGGTGGTGGCGGTGCCGACGAGCGTGGGGTACGGCGCGAGTTTTGGCGGGATTGCGGCGCTGCTGGGGATGCTGAACACGTGCTCGCCGGGCGTGGCGGTCGTGAACATCGACAACGGTTACGGCGCCGGCGCGTATGCCTCGATTATCAACCGGATTGCCAACGGGAACGCCGGGAACCAAGCCGGATGAAACGGGCGCTTCATACAAAGCGGATGCTCTATTTCGACTGCTCGTGCGGGGCGAGCGGCGACATGATCGTGGGGGCGCTGATTGACGCGGGCGCGCCGTTTGAAACGATCCGCAACGCGCTCGACTCGCTGAAGATCGGCCATTTTCACGTGACGGCCAACAAGGTGGCCAAACACGGCATCAGCGCGACGCAGTTCGGGGTCCACGTCGAGCACAACCACCATCAGCCGCACAGGCATTTGGGCGAGGTGTTGGACATAATCGGCCGCGGGGCGCTGCCCGGCGAGGTCAAATCGGCCGCGGCCGAGACCTTGTTGAGGATCGCGGATTGCGAGGCGAAGATTCACGGGGCGACGCGGGATGAGGTGCACTTTCACGAAATCGGCGCGATCGATTCGATTGCGGACATTGTTTCGGCCCATTACGCGCTTCACCTGCTGGAGATTGACCGGGTCGTTTCGTCGCCGCTCAACGTAGGGTCGGGGACGGTGAAGGTGGCGCACGGTGTGATGGCGGTACCGGCCCCTGCGACGGCAATGCTGCTCGAGGGCGCGCCCAGCTACGGCAGCGAGGTGCCGTTCGAGCTTGTGACGCCGACGGGCGCGGCGCTGATCACGCAGCATGCGTCTGAATACGGGCCGATGCCGGCGATGCGCATCCTGGCTATGGGCTACGGCAGCGGCACAAGAGACATCGAGGATCGGGCGAACGTGTTGAGGGCCATCATCGGCGAGGCAATAGGCGTAACCTCGGCGTGCGGGCCTGCGGGCGAGGTCGTCACGGTTATCGAGTTCAATGTCGACGACATGAACCCGGAGTTGTTGCCGCCGCTGATAGCGGACCTGATCGAGCGGGGCGCGCGCGACGCGTTCCTTACGCCGATCCTGGGCAAGAAAGGCAGGCCGGGCTATCTGGTGACGGTTCTGTGCGACGAGCTGGCGGTCGAGGAGATCGCGCGGGCGTTGTTTGAAGGGACGACCACGCTGGGCCTGCGGATGCGGCAGGAACGGCGGATTTGCCTGGAGCGGGAGTGGAAACGGGCGGCGACCCCGTGGGGTGAGGTGCGGGTGAAAGTGGGATGTTATGAAGGGAATGTGACGAGCGCGTCGCCCGAGTTTGAAGATTGCCGCCGTGTAGCCGAACAGGCGGCGGTGCCGGTGATAAAGGTGTATGAAGCGGCGCGCGCGGCCGCCGTGAGAGGAGAGTTGACCGATGCCTGACAGCGTTGCCATTTACCCCGGTAGTTTCGACCCACCCACGTTCGGGCACCTCGATCTGATCCGCCGGGCGCACAAGATTTTTCGCCACCTGGTCGTGGCGGTGGCGATGAACCGGGCCAAGGACAGCCTGTTTTCCGTCGAGGAACGCGAGGAGATGCTTCGCAAAATCACGCAGGACCTGCCGGGCGTTGAGGTGGCTTCATTCTGCGGCCTGACCGCCGATTACGCGCGGCAACGCGGGGCGATAGCCATCGTGCGGGGGCTGCGCGCCATAAGCGACTTCGAGTACGAGCACAGCATGGCCGTCACCAACCAGAAACTCAACCCGGAGGTGGACACGGTGTTCCTGATGCCGAGCGAATCGTTCCTGTTTTTGAGTTCGCGGATCGTCAAGGAAATTGCGCGGTTCGGCGGGGATGTCAGCCTGTTTGTGCCGCCGCTGGTGGCGGAACGTCTGCGGATTAAATGGCCACAGTGCTGCAACGGCACAACCAAGCCGGCTTGAGCAGCGGGTGAGAGATCCTCACATGCTTAAGAACGCCCTTTTTGGAATACTCGTATTGTTCGGTGCAACGGCGGGCGCGATTGAAGTTGAAGTGGTCGCTGAACAGGACGTGTACACGCTGACGCCGCCGAACAATGGCAGCGGGCCGATGTGGTCGTATGGGTGCACGTCGGTCGCGCGGGTTGGGGAAGACGTTTATATCAGCGAGATGCAGACGGGCGAGGGCGTGCCCTTGCTGGCCAACACGCGCTGGAGACTGCTGCGGCGAACGCCCAACGGGTTCAAATGCGTCGCGGAACCCGACGGCTACAGGCAGCGGGAGCCGTGTTCACTGGCGACGGACGGCTCGAGCCTGTTCATGTACGTGAACGACTCGATCATGCCGCCGGGCACCCAGTACGGCGCGTGCCAGCCGCACCTGCTCAAGTTCAAGCTCGACGAGCCGGTGTCATACGAGAAGCTGATGCCGGAGTGGGGCGGCGAATACACGTTTACCGACCACTCGTACCGGGGGTACGCGGCGGACGCTGCGGCGGGCCGGCTGCTGATGCTCAATATCGATGCGAAAACGAGCGTGCAGCACGCGTGCATGCTCGACACCTCGGGAAAGACCCTGGCCACCGGCTCGATCACGTTCCCGATCCGGGCGTGCTACCCGCAGGTGGCGGTAATCGGCGACGCCGTACACGTCCTGGCGGTGGGCGACATTGTCGAGCCGGTCGAGGAGTGGCGGAAGTTCAAGTTTGAGAAAACCCAGAGCGGCTGGGACTACGTGTTCCGCATCCTATATTACGCGCGCACGCCGAACCTGCGCGGGCAGGATTTCGGGGCGCCGCTGGAAATCGCCAACGTCGACAAAACCGGCGGGTACATTTCAAACAAGGACCTGTGGATCGCCTCGAACGGCGACGCGTGGATCGTGTACAACGAGCAGGAAGTCCAGTCGGCGCTGTTGCGCGACCAGTTCTTCCCGGGCAAATCCACCATTCCTTCGTTGCGCGTGGCGGTAGTGCGCGGGAACGAGATCGTCGTCCGGCGGGCAATTGTGGCGGGGACGGACGAGCGGGTATGCGGCGAGGGGAAGATACATGTGCTGGCCGACGGCACGCCGGTGCTGGTGGCGTATCTGACGGGCAGCGAGGCGGGCATGTACCTGCGGCCGCTGATGGAAGAGAGCGCCGAGTGGACGAAGATCCCGCTGGCAAAGCCGTTTGGGGCGTTCAGCCTCGCGTCGGTCAGGGCAGGCAACAAACCCTCGGACACTATCGACATCTTCGGGCCGACAAATGCCAACGTGTATTCGTACGCGCAGGTGCGGGTGAATTAAATAGGGACAGTCACCGTTTATTTGCGGCCTGCCTTAACTGCAACAGACGAAACTGAACTAAATAAATGGTGACTGTCCCTATTTAAATGGTTTGGACCCAGGTGGTGATGCCGGTGAAGATCATTTGGACGGCAACGGCCATGACGATAAGGCCGGTGATTCGGATGAGTGGCCCGGTGGCGTTGAACCGTTCGAGGAACCGGCCGACGCTCCTTGATGTCATCATGAGGAGCAAGTTGACCAGCAGGGCCAGTGAGACGTACAGGAGCGTCTCAGCCGCTCCGTAGATGGTGGAGAACGAGATGGCGGCGGCGATGGTGCCGGGGCCGGCGATCAGGGGAGCGGCGAGGGGCACGACGGTGATGTCGGGCTCGCCGCGCATTTCGGACTCTTCATAGAACCGTCCTTTTTGCACGGCTCTTAATCCCACCGTGAACAAGACCACGCCGCCGGCGATGGTCAGCGAATAGATCTCGACGCGGAACACGGCGTGGAAGAGGAAACTGCCGGCGCCAATCAGGACGATGAGTATTGCGAGTGCCACGAGCGTGGATCTCACGGAAACGTTCCAGAGTTGACGGCGCGTATAGGGGGGATCCATTGTGCTCAGCAGGAAAATCTTGCTGGCGGGATTGATCAACGCCAGGAAATAGGCGCTGCTTTCGATAATCGTTTCGAGGTCCATTCAGGATTAATGGTACCACAATAGGACCTAAGGACGTATAGGACCGGCCGACCTAAAATTCGATGGCGTCGAGGCCGGGAATCGAGGATTCGAGGGGGATGGTTTCGATGCCGGTGGCGCCGAGCCGCGCGAGTTCGTAGCGGACGCGCGCCAGGGGCAGTTTGGTGGATTGTGTGTCGAGCTGGATGCTGAATTCGGTGAAATTTACGCCGTGGTTCAGGGTAGGCTCGTTGGCAAATAGCTTATTCTTCATCAGGTAGTCGATCATGGCATCGACGGCCTCTCTTTTGGTGTTGAACGTGATCATGACCTTGTTTTCGGCGAAAATGGCGCCGTACAAGTTGAGCAGGAACATTCTGGCAAGGTTGTATTTGGCCACGTCTTTCTTGAGCAGGGGGTTGAGGTAGACGCCGGTTTCGGATTCCATCACGGTTTCGGCGATTTGCAGGCCATAGTTCATGATGGCGCTGCCGCTCTGGGTGATCTCGAACCCGATTTGACACGAGCCGTTTTTGATTTTTGCCTCGGTTTTTCCCCAGGTCTCGTAAATGACGATGCCGTTTTTGATTCGGGGGGGCGTCTTGAACTTCTGGACGGAAAACTGGCCGTGCGTTTTCTCGAACCCCAGCTTCACTATTTTTTTCTGCATCCAGTCGAGCGCCATGTAGGGCATCTCGGACGCCACGGTGACGAGCGCGTTTCGCTGGAACAGTTTGTCCAGCCATGCCTCGCAGGACTTGAAGTTTCTTGCGGGATTGATGATGGCGACAATTCGGACTTTGCCGCGCTTCAGCGACAATACTTTCTGCAGTTTGACCTTCTGTTTGTATTCGTACTTGAGTTCAAGCAGGCGCTCCTGAATCCAGTCGTCGCCGGCGATGGCGACATCGATCTCGCGCAATCCCAGTTGCGCGCCAAACTCCTGGGGGCGTCCGTCCCAGCCCAGGAAGAACGGTGTGATCGCGAATTCGGACGGCCCGCCGCGGTCGTAGCCGGTGGTGGGAAATCCCGCGTTCCTCAACAGGTCGATCAGGTTTCCGCCGCGCGCAGGATCGGCGAGCGAGCCCGAAGGCAGGCCGATGATAAGTCGATTTTCTTCCATTCCGATTATCCTTTGCAATCCGCAACCGATACGAGCACTCTGTGGACGCGACGTCCTCGTCGCGTCATTGCACCATAGATTGAAGCGGCGGGGACGCCGCTTCCACAACACCGCAAGACTCTCTATAGCAGGTGGCGGAACACCATGTATCCTTCGGCGGCCTCGACGGAGACTTCCCGGCCGCGAACGCGTGCCGTAAACTCGACATTCTGGACGCTGGAGTGGTGTATGGGATCGCGCATTTGCGACTCATACATGGCCAGGGCCTGGAGCTTTTTGTCGAGGAAGCCGGTGATGTCCACGTAAAAATTCGGGTGAAACTTTTCGCGTTCGAGGCTCCAGAACAGCGAGGTGTTGTCGTACCCGAGCACGATCCGCTGAAACGGCTTTATGGACGGTACGCCTGGCCGGGCCGCCGTGAACGCCGCGCGAAACACCGCCTCGTGATCCTGGTTGTACGACGAGACGGGCAGCGCCAGCATTGTGGGCTGAAGCCGGTCGAGGGCGAGTTTGCTTTCGCGTTCGAACTGGGCGATCAGGTCTCTGCGCGGCATGGCGTCGAGCCGCAGGTGCGACTGCTCGTCGCGATACAGGACGTCCCAGTCGTCGACCTGGAGGAATTCCATGACGGTTTTGAGCTCGTTGATACGGCGGGTGCCGGTGACCATGGCCTGTTTGCCGTCGTAGTGCTTGAGGTCGCCGACCGAGCACACGATGACGTAAACTTCGCCGCCCAGCTTTTTGATCCTGGCCATGGTCCCTGCGCAGCCGAAACATTCGTCGTCGGCGTGCGGGGCGATGACCAGCAGCCGCTGGCGCGACAGAAAAGCGTCTTCAACCGTCAAGGTGTTTCTCCTTTACGCGCGCGCCCACGCGCGACATCTTCATACAGCGCTTCTATGCGCATTACCATCCTGTCGAGCCCGAACTCGGGCACGACGTGCGCCCGGGCGGCCTGGCCGAGCCGGGCGAGGCGGGCCGGGTCGCGCGCGAGTTCGAGCACGGCGCCGGCAATAGCGCGGGCGTCGCGCGGCGGGACGAGCAGGCCGGTCTCGCCGTCGCGGACCACGTCGGGAACGCCGCCCACGCGCGTGGCGACTCGAGCCGTACCGGCGGCCCCGGCTTCGAGCAGGACGCGGCCCATCCCCTCGTTCAGCGACGGCAGGACGAACACGTCGAGCGCCGCCATCAGGTCGGGCACGTCGTTGCGCGGCCCCAAAAACCGAAAGCGGCCGCCCAGTGGCGCCGCCTGTGCGCACAACGAAGCCTCGAGCGACCCCTGGCCGGCCAGGACAAACACCGCGTCGGGCACGGATTGGGCAACGCATCGCGCCGCATCTACAAAATACGTGAAACCCTTGATGGGTTCAAGCCGCCCGACGGCGCCGATCAGCAGCGCGTGCGGCGGGATATCGAGCGCGCGGCGGGTCTGATCGCGCCTGCGGATGGCGTCCTCGAACGGGGCGAGATCGATGCCGCTGAATATAGTGCAAAACTGATCGCGCCGCCCGATCCCATGCGCGAGATGCTCCTCGATGCCGCCGGGGGTGAGCTCGATGATCCTGTCGCACCGGCGCGCGGCGTAGCGTTCCATGGCGACAAACAGGCGCGTCGCGACCGGGTTGAAATAGCCGTCGAAGATGTTGCCGTGCGGGGTGTGGATCACGACGGGGACTCTGGCGCGTCGTGCCGCGATCCGGCCGAGAAACCCGGCCTTGGATGTGTGGGTGTGAACGATGTCGTAGTTGCGGGCGCGGAACAACCGGGTGAGGTGGCGCAGGGCGGCCAGGTCTTTGAGCGGCGATACCTCGCGCACGAGCGCCGGGACGCGCAACACACTGATGCCGGCCCCTGCGACGGCGTCTTCGATGCTGCCTTCGCAGCCTTCGGTAGGGCCGCTGATGAGGTCGACATCGAACCGTTCGCGGTTGGCGAGCCGGACGGAGTGGAACGTGTTTTCCTGGGCGCCGCCTTTGCAGAGCCGCGTGATGACGTGGGCAACGCGGAGACGGCGGGTCATGTTTGGCCGGCTTGCGTCGCCGCCTCGAGCAGTTGGATGGTAAATTGCCTCCAATTGAGTTCCTTTTTGACCCTTCTGCGGCCATTCTCGCCGAGCCGCCGCGCAAATTCCGGGTCGGCCATGAGGCGCAGTATGGCGTCCGCGATCTCGTGCGGCTGCGACGGGTCCACCAGCAGGCCGGTTTCGCCGTCGATCACGGCGTCGGCCACGCCGCCCGACCTGCCCGCCACCACGGGTTTGCCGTGGGCATGCGCCTCGGCAAACACCAGGCCAAACCCCTCGACTTGTCCGCGGCCGTCCTGGCCGGTCGGCAGGGCGAACACCTCGCAGGCATCGTACAGCATCGCCGTCTCTTCGTCGGACAGGCGGCCCGGGAAAATCACATGCTCGCGGACGCCGGCATGCCACGCCGCGTGAACCGTGTCCATCATCGTAGGGCCCTGCCCGACCACAATCAAGACGGCATCCGGGAACCGCTCGAGGACGCGCGGCATCGCCTTTACCAGCGCCACGTGGTTCTTGCGCCGGATCATCCGGCCCACGGCGAGTATGACGTGATCGGTGTCGAGTACGAACTTGTGTTTGATGGCGCGGACTGCTTCGGGATCGGGCGGCGGGGCGGGGTTTGCGCCGGGGTGGATGACGCGGACTCGGTTGGCAGGGACGCCGAACTCGACGAGCCGGTCGCGGCTGTACGAGCTGATAGCGATGGCCGCGGCCGATCGGGCGTAGATGCGGCGCAGGAGGGCGGAGGCGAGCGGGTTGTGCCGGAACTTGAGGAACTCGTAGGCGTAGGCAAAGGTGAGGTACGGCACACGGAATCGCTTCTGGCCCAGCCAGCCAATCAGGCCGCCGTACGAAATATTGATGCCGAGGACGAGGTCGGTTTTCCGCAGCAGCGGCCAGGATTTTGCGAACATTGGCGCGAGCCGCAGCCAGCCGGCGCCGTAGCCTTTGTATCGGATCACCGTTACGGGCTCGGCGCGATCGAAATCTTCCATTCCGGCGAAATAGGGCGCCACGACGGTGACTTCGTGGCCGAGCCGCGCGAGTTCGCGGGCGACTTGGAGCGCGACGGTGCCAATGCCGCCTTCGATGGGGGGATAGTCGGCCGTGGGGATGAGGATTCTCACCGTTTCACCACCACGCAGTTGCCGATGACGAGTGCGTCCATGCCGGTGCTGTAGAAACACCGCACGGCGTCTGCGGGCGTACAGACAATCGGCTCACCCATCACATTGAACGAGGTGTTAAGCACCATGGGCACGCCGCGCAGCCGCTCGAACGCCTCGATCAGCCGGTAGAACTTCTGATCGACGTCGCGCGAAACCGTCTGGACTCGCGCCGTGCCGTCGACGTGCGTGATAGCGGGGACATCCGCGCGCTTGGAGGGAACGACGCGGTGCACGAACAGCATGAACGGCGAGTCGGTGCAGCCTTCAAAGTATTCGGACGCGCGTTCGGCGAGGCAACTGGGGGCGAACGGCCGGAAATCCTCGCGGTGCTTGACGTATTTGTTGAGCAGGTCTTTCATTTCGGGGCGGGTGGGATCGGCGAGGATACTGCGTGCGCCCAGTGCCCGCGGGCCGAACTCGACCCGGCCCTGGAACCACCCGACGATGCTGCCGGCGGCAATCAGCCGGGCGGCCTGTTCCTCGACGTTCTCGTGGATTTGGTAAGGGATCTTGGCCGAGTCGAGGAACTGGCGGATTTGGGCGTCGGAGAATTCGGGGCCGAGCCGGGTATCGCGCATTTGGAACTCTCTGCCGCGGCCCGTGAGGCGGTGATGCAACTGGAACGCGGCGCCGATGGCTATCCCGTCGTCGCCGGCGGCGGGCTGCACGAAAATCTGGTCGAACGGCGATTCGCGCAGCAGCCGGCCGTTCATCGAGCAGTTGAGCGCGACGCCGCCCGCCATGCACAGGCGGTTGAGGCCGGTGTCGCGGTGCAGGCGGTTGGCGACGTTGAGCAGGGCCTCTTCGAGCAGGCGTTGGGCGGATGCGGCGAGATCCATGTGGCGCTGCTCGATGGGCTCGCCTTTTTTTCGCGGTGGGCCGAACCGGCGCAGAAACTTCTTTGAGAAATAGCCGCACCGCGAGCCGGGGGCGACGTGGCACTGCATCCAGGAGAGGTCGACGTCGTACCAGCCGTCGGGCCGGGTGCGGATGATCTTGCGGAAGTCGTCGATGTAGGCGGGCTCGCCGTAGGACGCGAGGCCCATGACTTTGTACTCGTCGCTGGCGCGGAGGAACCCGAGGTAGTCGGTCATGCCGGAGTAGAAGACGCCGAGCGAATGGGGATAGTTGCGGGCGCGGATCCGGCGGATTTGCGTGCCCGTGCCGCGGCCGGTCCAGGTGGCGGCGAATTCGCCGACGTAGTCGGTGCAGAGCAGCGCGGCTTCCTCGAACGGGCTGACGAGAAACGAGCTGGCGGCGTGGGCCGGGTGGTGTTCCATGAAGTGGAGGCGGGCCTTTTTGCCGCGCAGGCAGTGCATCCCGTAGGCGTAGAGCGCATTGTGGATGGTCTCGTAGGCGATGTAGCCGCCGGAGTAGAGTGGATGGAGCGGGGCGTGGCGAAGGCGGTAGGGGATTCGCCGCGCCAAGCGCAGCAGCGGCCGCATATAGCAGCCGATGTGGTCGACGTCGTCGAGCGTGATGCCGGCGGCGTCGAGGCAATATTGGACGGCCCGGCGTGGCACGCCGCCCTGGTGTTTGATGCGGGTCAGCCGCTCTTCCTCGACTGCCGCCACAAGCCGGCCGTCGCAAACCAGGGCCGCGGACGAGTCGTGCGAATAACCCCCGATCCCGAGTATGTTCATCGACAACTACCGATCCTGATTGAGCCGGGCGTAAGAACGCGGGGCATTATACCGTGCCGGCGACTCGGGGGGAAGTTCAGAGGGCGTGAGACGATAGGGGTAGGGAGAACCGGTTGAGCCGGTCCCCCCTCCCTCCGAACCGGACGTGCGGTTCTCCCGCATCCGGCTCTCCAGTTGATGGTTACCCCATAGGGGACTGTGCGGCCTGTGCGTGGGCGGTTGTAAGGAAGA
>JAPLKX010000397.1 GCA_026387845.1 Candidatus Hydrogenedentota bacterium
GGGCCTGCCGGTTCCGCGGTCGCTGGAATCTGAAGAGGCCGGCGACGAGGTGAAATGAGATGAGGATTGGGACGATATGGGGCGTGGCGGTTCTGCTAAGCGTTGTGGCGTTGGCGGGATGCCGCCCCGGCGCAACAACCGCTGTGGCCGCGGCCGACGGACAAGAACGGAAATCGGTGCCCGTGGCGGTGACAGCCGCCGCCCGCAGGACGTTCGAGGAGCGCGTGTCGGCGCAGGGCAACGTGGCTGCGAAGAATCTGGCCATGATCGCCGCCCGAATGGATGGGACGATCACGGAGTTTTTCGTGGACGAGGGGGACATCGTGGTCGCTGAACAAACGAAGCTGTTTCAGATCGACAAGGTGAAGGTGGAGCGAGCGGTGGCGGTGGCTGAACAGAACCTGGCATTGGCGGAGGCGGGGCGGAAAGAGGCGAAGGCGCAGCTTGCGAGCGTTCAGGCGCAGCACGACAAGGCGAAGATCGATTTTGGCCGTTACGCGCGGTTGCGCGAACAGAGCGCGATCCCGGCGGACGCCGTCGAGCGTGCGGATGCCGCGCTCAAAGTTGCGGTGGCGGGGCTTGACCAGGCGAAGGCGGGGGTTTCGGCGAGCGTCGAGCGGCAGAAACAAGCCGAGGCCTCGCTGGTGGTGGCGCGAAAGACGCTGTCGGATTCGCTGGCGATTGCACCGATGGACGGGGTGGTAACCAAACGGCTGAGCGAACCGGGGGAATTCGCGGGGGTGGGCAAACCTATACTGCGGATTGTGGATCCGCGTGTGCTGGAAGTCTCGGCGTTTCTTCCCGGAGAAACGTATGCGCGAGTGAGTCCGGGCGAGACGCGGGTCCGAATCAGCGTAAACGGGGCCGATGTCGGCACGTTTCCGGTGTCTTACAAGAGCGCGGAAATCCAGCCGACGCTGCGAACCTTCGAGATCAAGTGTATTGTGGAAAACCCGCCGGCGGGAGTCGCGCCTGGGGCGATTGCCGAGATTGCGGCTACGCTGACGCAACGTGAAGGGGTGGGCGTGCCGGCCGCGTCCATTGTGCGGCGCGGCAACAAAGACGTCATCTTTACGGTAGAAAACGGAACGGCCCGGCTGGTCGAGGTGCGGAAGGGTCTTGACACGGACGGCTGGGTCGAGCTGGTTGAACCGGGGATCGCGGAGGGCGCGCCCGTCATCACCGAAGGCCAGTTCCTGGTCAACGATAAGACGCCCGTGATGGTCCACTCCAAGGAGACGAGCCAAGCCTCGTCCGAGGAGCCGGCCTGATGTTTTTGTCATCGTTTTCGGTACGTCGTCCGGTAGCGTTGTCCTGCCTGCTTATCGGTTTGTCGCTGCTGGGGATTAACGCCTATAGAAAGATGGGCCTTGAGTTGATGCCCAAAGTGGACGTGCCGTACATCACGATCGTCACGGTCTATCCGGGCGCGACTCCGGAAGAAATCGAGACGGACATCGCCAAACCCATCGAAGACGAAATGGTCGCGATTTCGGGGCTGAAACACGTTACTTCGTCGTGTTTTGATAATGTCTGTCAGACACTGCTCGAGTTTAATCTCGAGGTTGATGTGGATATTGCGGCCACGGACGTGCGCGAGAAACTCGACCTGATCAAGAACGATTTCCCGGAAGGCGTCGAGGACCCGAAGGTTGTCAAGTTCGATGTCAACGCCAAGCCCATCATCACGCTGGCGCTAACGGGCGATGTGCCGATCGAAGAGTTATACGACTACGCGGACAATACGCTGCGGGACCGGCTGACGGTGCTTTCGGGCGTTGCGGACGTAACGCTTGTTGGAGGAGCCGAGCGGGAGGTACACGTTCGGCTGGATCGGGAGAAGCTTGCGGGGCGCGGGCTCACGTCGTTGAACGTCGTGCAGGCGATCAAACAGGGCGTGCGGACGATACCGTCGGGCCGGGTGCGGGAAAACGGCACAGAGTATTCGGTGAAGTTCGACGCGGATTACCGCGACGTTGGCCGAATCGGAGAGATGCAGATCGCAAACACCCAGGGCCAGCGGTGTTACATCAAGGATGTCGCGGACGTGGGTATGGCGACGGGCGAAGTGCGCCAGGTCGCCGCAATCGACGGCAAACCGGCCATCGCGATCAGGGTGGTTAAGAAATCCGAGGCGAACGCGGTCAAGGTCGTGGGCACCGTGCAACAAGCCGTCGCAGCCATATCCGGGGACCTGCCGGGCGGGATGCAACTGGTGTGGGTGACGGATGACGGGACGTTTACGCAGGCGGCGATTTCGAGCGCCTGGAGCGACGTATTGCAGGGGATTTTGTTGACGGCGTTGATCCTGTTGTTGTTCTTGCACAATTTGCGATCGACGCTTGTGGTGGCGGTGACGATGCCGATGACGATTTTGATCGGGCTGTTTTTCATGCGGGCGTGCAACTATACGCTCAACATTCCGACGTTGCTCGCCATCGGGTTATCGGTGGGGATTCTCGTGACGAACTCGATCGTGGTGCTCGAGGCGATTGTGCGTCGGCTGGACGAAGGGCTATCGCCGCGGGATGCGGCGCTGTTGGGTTCTCGTGAATCGTTTATCCCGGTTCTGGCGAGCGCGGGTACGAACGCTGTGGTGCTGTTCCCGCTGGCGGCGATGCAAAGCATAATCGGGCGGTTTATAGCGCCGTTTGCCATCACGATGGTCTTGGTGACGCTGGTTTCGCTGTTTATCTCGTTCACGCTGACGCCGATGATGTGCGCGATGATGCTCAAGCCCAAGAACGCGGGCGCGCGATCGCCCGCGGGATGGTTCATCCGCTACTGGGACAAGAGTTTTGACGGCGTGGTGGGCGCGTACCGGCGGGCGCTCCAATTCAACGAACGCCACCGTGTGGTGGCGGTGCTGGTGTTGGCGGCGGTCGTGGCGATGTTTGTTCAATCGATCATGATGGGGAGAAACTTTGGCACCTCGCTGGGAGGAAACCCGGACCGTGGCGAGGTCTACGTCAAGGTAGAGTTCCCGACGCGGTACGACCTGTCCACCACGCTGAGCCGGATGGGCGAGATCGAATCCTCCGTGAAAGACCTGCCTCATCTGCGCCATATGCTGACCACCGTGGGCAAAGTGGAAGGGATGCTGGGGAAAACATCGGAAGGCGTATATCTGGCGCAGATCCTGCTGCGGTTCAATGAACGGTCGGAACGCCCGGAGTCGATCTCGGAGCTTGTAGATGCGACGCGACAGCGGGTGGGTGTGTTCTCGGATTGCATCGCGTCGGTCAACGTGCCTCATTTCAGCGGCGGCCAGGAGGCGCCAATCCAACTTCAGATCTTTGGGTATGACCTCAACGAACTCGATTCCCTCGCCACGCAGATATCGGGTATGACTTCGAACATGCCGGGATTTCAGGACGTGGACACCACGGTGCGGGAAGGAAAGCCCGAACTGAGGGTGCGGCCAAACCGGCCGGTGCTGGCGGATTTGGGCGTGGCTGCGACCGATTTGGGCCTCGCATTGCGGGGCAACCTGGAGGGAATTACGGCCGGGACGTTCAAACGTGAGGGGCGCAACTACGACATTGTGGTGAAATACGCGGAGCGGGAAGGTAAAAGCCAGGTGCGCGACTTCTTGTTGCCGGCGGCGCCGGGGATGCCCGTGAGCCTGGCCGCAGTAGGGTCCATTGAAGAAGGCCGGGCGCCGGTCTTGATCCCGCGCAGGGACAAGTGGCGCGTCTCGAAGGTTTTCGCCAACCTCGCCGAGAGCCTGCCGTTGGGGGCCGCGACCAATCAACTCAGCGCGATGATTGAGGAAAAAGGCCTGTTGCCGCCGGGCTACTCGTACAGTTATGCGGGCGAATACGAAATCATGGCCGAGGCGCAATCGGCGATGGCCGAGGCGGGCATCATTGCGGTGATTCTGGTGGTGCTGTCGCTGGCGGCGATTCTCGAGTCGTTCAAACAGCCGGTGATTATCCTTGTGACGCTTCCGCTGGCCATTATAGGCGTGTTTTGGTCGCTGTATGTGAGCGGGGAGAGCATGTCGATCTTTGTGATGATGAGCATCGTGATGCTGATTGGGATCGTGGTCAATAACGCCATCCTCATCATAGACAAGTTCAACGTGCTTACCGCGGGCGGGCTGAGCCGCCACACCGCCATGATCCAAGCGTCTTGCGACCAGTTCCGGCCGATTGCGATGATCACGATAGCGGCGGTGCTGGGCATGATGCCGCTGGCGTTGAGCCGGGGGATCGGCGCCGAAATGCGCAACGGCGTGGGGCTGGCGTCCGCAGCGGGGATCCTCGTCTC
Organism: Candidatus Hydrogenedentota bacterium; assembly: GCA_026387845.1. GTDB lineage: Bacteria > Hydrogenedentota > Hydrogenedentia > Hydrogenedentales > SLHB01 > JAPLKX01. The sequence goes on from JAPLKX010000397.1 coordinate 4,273, forward strand.
CGGCATACTGACGATGGTCACGATCCCCATCCTGTACGACCTGTTCACGCGAGGCCGGAAAAAGGCGGAAACGAAAACTGATACTTGAGCCGGCCGCTGCCGGCCCATAACCGCCTGTCTCCCTTGCTTCCCCTGCCGGGACACCCGGATCCGCACGTAAGAAACGCGGCAAGATGCCGCGTCTACGTTTGCGGCCAATGTAGAAGCGGCATCTTGCCGCTTGCGGTCTCGCTGCGTCGCATCAAGAGACCCACCGTGTTCACACCAAGACCCCGGGATGGCGGGGGACAATAGTTGGCTTGCCCACCCTATTCCCGCCTGCTTTCCTGTCCGAATCGGAATTCGGACCTACGTTGTCTGCATCAGGGTTGGAGCTGTTTCACCCTGCTGCACCTTCTGGCGCGCTTGACAGAGAGCTATTGTCGATTATAGAATTTAAATGTCTATTTAAATTGTCAAATAGGAAACGGGACTCCCATGCACACCGAACGTCGTGGCCAGAATACGAAGAACAGAATACTTGAGGAAGCCTGCGAAGTTTTTTCGGAACTGGGTTACCGGGGTGCCCGCTGTCGATCGAGGCCGTCCAGGAAGGCAACAACGAAGAGACATTCCCGACGTGGTCGATCATCACGTATCAATTCCCGGCGCGCGGAGACATGCCCCCCGTCAAACTGGTGTGGTACGACGGCGGGAAGCAGCCGGCCCGGCCCGAGGGCCTCGCCCCCGACGAAAAACTGGGCGACGGCGACAACGGCACGTTGTTCATCGGCGACAAGGGTATGATGGCTTGCGGCACCTACGGCGGCGGGCCCTGCCTGATTCCGAGCTCAAAGATGGCCGATTTCAAAAAGCCGGAAAAAACCATTCCCAGTTCCACCGGCCATTACCAGGAATGGATCGACGCGTGCAAAGGCATTAAGCCCGCTGAAGGCAACTGGTGCGGCAACTTCGATTACGCCGGGCCGTTCACGGAAATGGTGCTGCTCGGCAACCTGGCCGTCAAGGCCGGCCAAAAAATCGAGTACGACCCCGTCAACATGAAAGTCACCAATTTCCCCAAGGCCAATGATTGGCTCCGGCGCAAGTACCGCAGAGGGTATCGCGACTTCGCATAGTATTACATCAACTCAACAAGAGGAGCGCGGCAACCGCCGCGCTCCTCTTGCGTTTATTTCGGTTCTCCGTGTTCTCCGTGAACTCCGTGGTTAATCCCGCCTTTCACGGTAACCTCGGAAACTTCGAGAAATCCGGCGGGCGTTTCTCGAGAAATGCGTTCCGGCCTTCCTGCCCTTCCTCGCTCATATAGAACAGCATGGTAGCATCGCCCGCCAATTCCTGCAGGCCGGCCTGGCCGTCGCAGTCCGCGTTCATGGCGGCTTTGAGGCAGCGGATGGCGATGGGCGAGTTTTGCAGGATCTCGATGCACCACTGGACAGTTTCCTCTTCGAGCCGTTCGTAGGGCACCACGCAGTTCACCAGCCCCATCTCGAACGCCTGCCGGGCATCGTACTGACGGCAGAGAACCCGAATACGGCATTATCCGCCGCAATGGTGAGATCGGCCATCAGGTGGAGAATATGCCCGCCGCCAATGGCGTATCCGGCAACCATGGCGATGATCGGCTTGGGGCAGGTCCGCATCTGGCGTTGAAAATCCAGGACATTCAGCCGCGGCGTGCCCGTATCGTCGACATACCCCGCGTCGCCACGCACGCGCTGGTCGCCGCCCGAACAAAACGCCTCTTTTCCCTCGCCGGTGAGGATGATCACGCCGACTTGCGGGTCGAACCGGGCGTCCCGCAGTGCGTGGGACATCTCATCGACCGTCTGAGGCCGGAACGCGTTGCGCACCTCGGGCCTGTTGATGGTGATTTTGGCGATACCGCCGGCTTTCTGGTACCTGATATCCTGGTAAGTTCCCGTGTCAACCCATTGAACAGGGGCCATTTTGCGCTCCTCCCTGGTAAAAACTGCGCTGAGATCGATGCATTTTAGCAGGATTTTGCCCGCGGCAGTAGGCGCGGTCGTCTCGCCCGCGCCGTCCAGACCACTGCCTATGATCAACGATAAAGGCCCTGGTCAACCACACAGCGGAACAAGGAAGCTTTCTAAGATCGGCCTGCCAGTGGTCCA
>JAPLKX010000663.1 GCA_026387845.1 Candidatus Hydrogenedentota bacterium
GCGGCCTCGGCGTCGGCCGGGGCTAACTCCCACGGAAAGCATTCAATGAGGTGCGCGCGGCGGTATGACCAGAACAGGGCAGAGGCCGTCAAAGGCGCCAGGAGCAGGAAGAACCACGGAAAGTGGAGGCGCCAGTAAAGCCAGTGGTTTACGTACAGCGAGCCCACAATGGAGACTATGGAAACACAATACTTGGCAACGATGGCGAGACGTTTTATCAGGCGCGAACGGATTGAGAAATGAATCGTAACTGCCAGCACAACTAAAGCAGAGAGAAGCGTCGTCAGCGCAACCTGCAATGCAGAAGGCACGAAAGACTGAGTCAAAGCGCTGATCGCGACCAGCGGTGCGACGACGATAACCGTGGCCAGAACATGTGAGAACCAGATGTATTTCCCTCTCATGACGTTTGAAAGGGGCAGGCATCGTAAGAGAGGGTGTTTTTCCGGCGAAGGCAGGCCGCTGGCCAGAACTGTAAATGCCGCCAGGCATACCGCGTGGTCAAAGGGAAAGTCAGGGACTCCTTCCCGGTAAGCGCCGCATGCCCCGAAGCCATAAAGAACATCTGCGAACCCTAGAAAGGCAAGAATCGGCCACTTCCGGCGAATCAAATCCAGCACGACGTGCCGCTGCAAACCGCGCACCTCTCGCGTGGTTTGGCTCATCGGTCGCGCCTCGGAGTGGATTGCGCGGCTATGTGGAGTGCGCACGCGGTCTCCACGTGCGCACTCCACATAGCTCTGCAACCCCACCGGAGATTGCCGTTCATTTGTCACCCCTCTTTGACGAGCATGATGAACAGTTCTTCGAGTGTGACGGGGGTTGCGGCGACGATTTCAATCCCGCGGCCGGGTAAGGTGTCGAGAGGCGATTGGGAGATGTCGAGCAGGATGCGGAGCCGGCCGTTTTCGCGGCTGACGATTCTGGCGCCGGCGAATTGGCCAAGGGTTGTCTCGGCTGAAATGCTGTCGACAAGCCGGTATCGGTTGACGATGTCCGCCGTTGGCCCTTCGAGCATCATCCGGCCCCGGTTGAGGAAGCCGATGTGGTCGGTGATCCGTTCGAGGTCGTGGAGGTCGTGCGAGGAGATCAGGACGCTCCGGTTTTCGTCCTGGACGGCGTCGAAAATCTCCTGAAACACTTCCTGCTTGGAGACGGCGTCGAGCCCGGCCATGGGCTCGTCGAGGAGGAGCAGGTCGGGCCGGTGGGCGAGCGCGAGTATCAGGCGCAGTTTGGTCGCGTTGCCGTAGGACAGGCTGGCGATCCGGTCGCTCCAGCCGATGGCGAGGCGGCGCATCAGGTCTTCGCAATAGGCGTCGTCCCAGTCCGAGTAGAATGGCCGGACGAACGCGATCAGCCGGCGCACGGTTTTCCACGCGGTCAGGATGAGGTCGGGCGCGACGTAGCCGACGCGTTTTTTGACGGCGACTTCCTGGCCGAGATGGTCCATGCCGAACACGCGGATAGTCCCGGCGTCTTTCTCGCCCATCCCCATGATAAGGTTGATCGTGGTGGTTTTACCGGCGCCGTTGGGGCCGATCAGACCGTAGACGGCGCCTTGCGGGACCGTCAGGTCGAGCGGGCCCAGCTTGAACTGCGCGAACCTCTTTTCCAGGTTCCTGATATCAATCGCGTTTTGAACGGCCATGTTCTTCCTCCCGAATGATTTTGCGCACCATGCGCTCAGTTTCGTTGCTGTTTAACCCGGCTTCCCGGCATTCCTTCGCGGCCTCGCGCACCAACTCCTCGGCGCGCTGCACTTTGATCTCGCGGCTCCGGGCCGCGCCGTTCTCTGATACAAACGTCCCCAAACCCTGGCGCCGGTAGATGACGCCATCGCGCTCGAGTTCCTCGTACGCACGCCGCACCGTGATCACGCTTACCAGCAGTTGCGCCGCAAGCGCACGGAACGACGGCAGCGGCGTGTGCGCCGCAAGCCTGCCCGCGCCGATCTCCGCCTTCACTGCGCTGATAAGCTGCTCGTACAGCGGCTTCCCGGCCGCGGGCGATATCGGCGGCAGGACGAGCGGGTGACTCTTTGGCGCGTACTCCATACACTGTATATACTCTATAAGCACAGTAGATGTCAAGCGGAAAGTTGTGTCT
>JAPLKX010000388.1 GCA_026387845.1 Candidatus Hydrogenedentota bacterium
CAGGGGATGGTGAAAAAGCCATCGTGCACGTCCAAGACATGCTTCGGTTGAATCCAAATGACAATCAAGGGATGCGTTACATTCTCCTTCTCTGGCTGATAGAAAAAGATATGTTGGCTGACGCTGAAGAGTTGCTGACACGCTACAAGGGCGATCCCACGTCATGGATGCTCTATTCAAAAGCCCTCATCAGGTTCAAGAAAGATGGCGCGTCTAGAGCAGCCAATACGGCGCTCGCCAAGGCCGTAAAGGGCAACAGCCACGTGCCCGACTACTTGCTTAGCCGCAAAAAGTTCCCGCGCTGGCTGCCCGGCCACTATGGTATCGGCGATGATAATGAAGCGATCTTGTATGCCGTCGATGCAAAAAAGGGCTGGCAATCATCGACGGGCGCGCTCGATTGGCTCGCCACCAAAATCAAGAGTCTGGAATAAATTGTCCGGGCTTTGCCCCCTCGGCATCTTTGAGTTCTTTGCGTTCTTTTGTGGATAAAGCTATTGCTTTGGCTTTTCGAGGATACCGCGGAGCATTTGAAGGATCTTGTCGAGTGCTTCGGTGACCTGGTCGGACTCTTCCTCGGCTTCCTGCTTCAGCCGCAGCACCTCTTCGGCCCGTTTGCGGCTGACGCGCTCGAAGTCGGCGGCAAACTCAAACGCGGCCCGGAGTGCAAACGTGAGGTCATCGATCCGGCCGCCCTGCATCTGGTAGGCCTCGAGCCGGTTGTTGATGCGCTCCGCCACGCGCAGGGTCGTCGCCTCGTCGACCACAACCGGCACGAAAAGCTTCGTCCGCCCAACCGTGACCTCGATGGTATCGGGGCTCATGGCTGCATTGCGGCGGCCAGTGCGCGCGTGTAGCTGAGGATATCGCGCAGGCGCTGTTCAAACTCGGCATTCATTTCGCGATATTGGTCGTTGATCCGCTTGAGTTCGGGAAATTCCTCGAGTTGCTCGCGCAAAATGTGCAACTCCCGCGACTGGCTCCAGACTTTTTTCTGCAAATCTTCGCGGGATGCGCCAATCGACTCGACTTGCTCGTCGGACTTCCTGATATGCTCGCGCGCCTCTTCCAGGCAGGCGTTGATCTGCTTGAACTTGTCGGCGAGCCCCGGTTTCATCGCAACTCCGCCCCAAACTCCGTTTGCAGCTTCTTAAGGATCCGGTCCCACGTTTTCTGCGTGTCCTGATCCGTCAGAGTCCGTTCCTCGGATTGGAACACCAGCGACAACGCCACGCTCTTCTTGCCCTCGCCCACCTGTTTGCCCGTGTAGACGTCGAAAATATCCACCGACTTCAGCATCTTCCCGCCCGCTTCTATCGCGGCTGCGCGCATCGCGCCCGCGGCCACGGCATAATCAACCGTGACGGCCATGTCGCGCCGCGACGGCGGGAACATCGGGATCTCGGCAAACTGTGGCACCGGCGCTACGAACGCCAGCAACGGCTCCAGGTCAATCTCGCACACAAATACCGGCTGCTCGACATCGTAAACCTTCAGGATGCTGTCGCGCACCTGACCCAGCACGCCGACCCGCGCGCCGCCATACATAATCGCGCCGCACTGCCCTTCCTGGAACGTCCCATAGTCAGCCTCTTCAAACGTGCAGGGCACGCCGAAAAACTCGAAAACGGCTTCGCAATAACCTTTGAGGTCGTAGAAATCGAGTTGGGCTTGCGGCCGGCTCCAGTGTTTCTCGCCGGCGAACCCGCTCAACACAACGCCCGCCCGCATCGGTTCGTCGGGCAACTCGCGGCCCTCGACCGGCACAAACACCGGCCCCACCTCGAACGCGGTAATGTTGGTGGCGCCGTGCCGCACGTTGCGCGACACGTTCGCTATCAGCCCCGGGATCAGCGACGACCGCATCGTCGCCTGACGCTCGGACAGCGGGTTCTCGAGCGCCACCATGTTGAGCTTGGCGGAGTCGAGCGCGCAATCCGTGACCTCCTGCGGTGAGCTGAACGTCCAGTTGAAGAATTCGGTGAGCCCCTGACCGACGAGGAACCGGCGCAGGTCGCGGATCTTCGCGTCGTTCGGCGCGAACACCTGCTCGCTCGGCTGGATGGCCGGGAGCGTCACGCCGATCTTGTCATACCCGTGGAACCGGGCGATTTCCTCGATCAGGTCGGCTTCCTGCGAGGCGTCGTGGCGCCACGCCGGCACTCTGACCGTGCATGTCTCCGCGCTCGACGCCGTGATCTCGAACCCGAGCCGGCGCAAAATATCGCACTGCTCAGCGGCCGGGATTTTGGTACCCAGCACCAAGTCTGACCGGGCCGCCCTCAACGTGATTGTCTTGGGTTTCGTTTTCCGCGGGTACGCGTCGATCAGGCCGGGTGCGATGGTCGCGCCGGCAAGTTGCTGCATGAGCATCGCGGCCCGGTTCACCGCGTACACCGCCATATCGATGTCCGCCCCGCGCTGGAAATGGGCCGACGCCTCGGACTGCATGCCCAGCGTACGCGCCGTCCGCCTCACCGACGCCGGTTTGAACCACGCCCCTTCGAGGAAAATGTTGGTGGTCGTCTCCCCCACTTCACTTTCCGCGCCACCCATCACGCCCGCAACGGCGACGGGCACTTCGGCGTCCGCGATGATGAGCATTTCCGGGTCGAGGTCGCGCATCTGGCCGTCGATCGTCTTGATTTGCTCGCCGCACCTCGGGTTGCGTACAACGATCCGGTGCTCGCGCAGCAGGTCGTAATCGAACGCGTGCAGCGGGTGGCCCGTCTCGAGCATCACGTAGTTCGTCACGTCAACCACGTTGCTGATCGGCCGCTGGCCCGCCGCCAATAGCCTGCTGCACATCCACTGCGGCGACGGACCGATCTTGGCGCCCATCAACACTCTGCCGGCATACCTCGGGCACAGTTCGTCATTCTCGATCGTCACCGAGGAAAGTTTCGCCGCAGGCGAGCCGGATTCCGTCAACACGATCTCGGGCACGCGCTTCGGCGTGTTGAAATACCCCGCGAGTTCGCGCGCAACGCCTATCATGCAGGCCCAGTCGCCCCGGTTTGGCGTGATCTCGAGTTCCATGATCACGTCATCGAGCCCGAGGATCGGCTTGGCGTCCACGCCGATCGGCGTCGC
>JAPLKX010000112.1 GCA_026387845.1 Candidatus Hydrogenedentota bacterium
TGATTCTCTCGCCGTCCCTGCGGGTCCTCCTGAACCTGCCCACCGGTCTGACCGCCCTGGCTGGGGCGCTGCTCCTGGGCGGGATTGCCATCCCAACCACCGTCTCGATCGCCGAGGATGCCCTGGATGCTGTCCCGCACAGCTACCGCGAGGGGGCGCTGGCACTGGGTGCCACCAAGTGGCAGACCATCTGGCGGGTCACCCTTCCCGCCGCCCGGTCCGGCGTCCTGACTGCTCTGATGCTTGGAATTGGTCGCACCATTGGAGAGACGATGGCGGTGATGATGGTCACCGGCAACGCCCCGGTGTTGGCGATCAAATTGACCTCCATCTTCTCACCCGTCCGTACCATGACTGCCACCATCGCCGCCGAAATGGGCGAGGTCACCTACGGCAGCCACCACTATCAGGCCTTGTTCTGGATCGGCATCCTGCTCTTGGCGGCTACGTTCGTGCTCAACCTGATCGCCCAGCGCGTTCTGCGAAATTATCAGAGGGCCTGACCGATGAAGAAACGCTACGTTGACCGGCTCGTCCGAGGGGCGATGCGCCTCGCCACCTACTTCGTTGTCGCCGTCATCGCGTATATCCTCATCGACATCATCGTCAACGGCCTGCCCGCGATTAGCTGGCAGTTCCTCACCGGCGTCCCGAGGCGCGGAGGCGCACAAGGCGGCATCTTCCCCGCCATCGTCGGGACCATCTACCTCGTCGCCGGCACAATTGTCGTCGCACTGCCTATCGGCATGGCGACCGCCGTGTACCTGAGCGAGTACGCCCGCCAGGGAAGGTTCACACGCACCGTCCGGCTGGCCATCATCACGCTGGCCGGCGTGCCGTCGATTGTATTCGGCCTGTTCGGCCTGGGTGTTTTCGTACTGTTTTTCGGGTTTGGCGCGAGCATCCTGGCGGGCAGCCTGACTCTCGCCTGCATGGTGTTGCCCATCATTGTGGTCGCCAGTGAAGAGGCCCTCCGCGCCATCCCACAGTACTTGCGCGAAGGCAGCCTCGCACTCGGCGCAGGCAAATGGCAGACCATCCAGAAAAACGTCCTGCCGTACGCCATCCCCGGAATGATAACCGGCAGTGTACTCAGCATCGGCCGGGCCGCCGGAGAGACCGCCCCAATCCTGTTTACCGTCGCGGCGTTCTACTTGCCCAATCTGCCCAGGTCAGTCTTTGACCAGGTCATGGTCCTGCCCTACCACCTGTACGTCCTCGCCACCCAGCATCCCGCCGCGGAACAGGTCCGCCCTATGCAGTATGGGACCGCCCTCGTCCTGGTTACGCTGGTACTCAGCGTTAACCTGGGCGCCATCCTCCTGCGCATCCATTTCAGGAGGAAGTACCGATGGTAGAAGGTTTCAAGCCGAAAATACGGACTGTCGATGTCGACTTTTTCTATGGCAAGGTTCAGGCCCTGTTCAAGATCAGCCTGGAAATCCCTGAAAAACAGGTCACGGCCCTGATCGGCCCGTCCGGGTGTGGAAAGTCCACATTTTTGCGCACACTCAACCGGATGAACGACATCATCGACGGCACTCGGCTCGAGGGCAAGGTCACCATCGACGGCCAGGACATCTACGCCCCCGGCACCGACGTGGTCACGCTGCGGCGGCGGGTCGGTATGGTGTTCCAGAAATCCAATCCATTCCCAAAATCCGTCTTCGACAACGTCGCGTACGGCCCCCGCATCTTTGGAATGAAAGACCGGCGGCGGCTTGGCGAGATTGTCGAGCGCAGCCTCGAACGCGCCGGCCTCTGGCTCGAGGTAAAAGACCGGCTGAGGCACAACGCGATGCAGCTTTCAGGCGGCCAGCAGCAGCGGCTCTGCATTGCGCGCGCGCTCGCCGTGGATCCCGACATCATCCTCATGGATGAGCCCGCCTCCGCCCTCGATCCGCTCTCCACCTCGAGAATCGAAGACCTGATCAGCGAGTTGCGCCGGAACTATACGATCGTTATCGTCACCCATAACATGCAACAGGCCGCCCGCGTCTCCGATTACACCGCCTTCTTTTACGAAGGCCGCCTGATCGAGTTCGACCAGACCGAACAACTGTTCACCAGGCCGACCGAAAAGAGAACCGAGGATTACATCACCGGCCGGTTCGGATAGGAAAGATAAAAATGACGCTTCATTTTCAGCGGGAAATCGAACGGCTCAAAACTGATTTGCTGTCACTGAGCGCGCTCGTCGAAGACACGCTCCATCGCGCCATCACCTCCCTTCGCGAAAGAGACGGCGCACTCGCACGCATCATCATTGACACCGACCCCGACATCGACCAGCGAGAAGTCGATATCGAGGAGGAATGCCAGAAAATACTCGCCCTGCATCAGCCCGTCGCGCACGACCTGCGGTTCCTGATCGCCTGCCTCAAGATCAATGCCGAACTCGAACGCATTGGCGACGCCGCCGTCAACATCGCCGAGCGCGTCGTATTTCTCGTCACTCAAGAACCGATAGAAGTCCCCTTTGACTATATGGGCATGGCGAAAAAAGCCGAAACCATGCTCCGGAACAGCCTTGATGCCCTCGTGAACCTGAATGTCAATCTCGCTTACGAGGTTATCGACGCGGATGACGAAGTCGACGCATTCAACCGCGAAGCCTACGTGCAAATCGAAAACTGCATCCAGAAAAACCCAACCCTCGCCAGCAGCTACACCCATCTTCTTGGCATCTCGCGCCACATCGAGCGGATCGGCGACCACGCCACCAACATCGCCGAGGACGTCGTCTACCTCATCGAAGGCGCCATCATCCGCCACCGTACCGAAGAATACAGGCCCGCCAACCACCAGTAAGCAAAAAAAGGCACTGCCTCGCTTTTTCCGGCCCGTAGGCGGTTGCTGGATTTACCAAGTCCTACCCTGATGCCGAGTGTAGGTCCGAATTCCGATTCGGACTGGATGCGCCACCCGACCGTCCCATTCGGAGATAGGACCTACATGTTTGGCAGTTTTCATCCTTTACGGGTAAGGCAAAGCCTCATGCCAAACTGTCCCCGCTTTTTCGTCCACCACGTCCACTACGTCCACAGCGTCCACTATGTCCACCAAAGCCACAATCAAAAGTTTGCAACCCGAAGCCCAAATCGCGCCGCCGCTTATTTCCCGGCAATAATAAGATCCACACGCTCGGACAGGTCGCGCAGGTACGCTTCATCGCCACCCGACAACTCCGGCGTCACGTAACCCTCATAACCTACTTCCGCCAGGGCCGCGCGGACTTCCGGCCAGTTCACGTCGCCTTCACGCAGGTTCTTCCACTCGTACCCTTTGGATTTGAAGTCTTTGAGATGGATCTTAACGATCCGCTTGCCCAGCGTGCGGATCCAGTCCTGCGGATAGCCGAAGATGACCACGTTGCCCACGTCAAAATAGGCCTGCAGCCACGGATTGTTGAACTCATCCACGTACCGGGCGAACTCGATCGGGCTCAACAGGAACTTGTTCCACACATTCTCCACGGCCACGATCACCTTGAGTTCCTCCGCCAGCGGCAGCACCTTCTTAATGTTTGCCTGCGACCGCTCGTACGCCTCCACGTAACGAACCCGATCGGTCACCACCGCCGGAACCAACAGCATCACCGTCGCCCCCATCGCCTTCGTGCTTCTAAGCCCCGCCTCGATGGACTTCAGCCCTTTCTCGACCACCGCCTCGTTTGGGTCAGACATCGGCGCGTTCCAACCCCCGTACGACACCGAATGGATCTCCACCCCCGCCGCACGCGCCGCCTCACCCAGTTTCGCCGACGCCTCCAGATCGTCCAGCGGATACGCCTCGATCCCTTCAAACCCGCATTTCTTCGCCAGCGCAAACTTCTCCGAGTCCGGCAGGTTCTTTCCAAGCATGTTGATCTGGATGGCCTTTTTCAGGCCACCCTGCTGCGCGCTCGCCGTCGAAAAAGTTCCCGCAACCGGCCCCGCTACGCCCGCTACCAGGGTGGCCGCGGCCGTTCGCCTCAAAAAATCGCGACGCCCAAACTGTGCTGTGTTCATGGGTGATCCTCTCGGTTTGCGCCGGCCTGTCCCGTGTTCCCGCCGGCGCACACACCATAGCCTACGCACTTTCCCGGGTTCCCGTCAACATCGCGAACCGAAACGCCCACTAATAACCCCTCTTGCTGTCCGTAGGCGCGGTCGTCTCGCCCGCGCCGTCCAGCAAACACAGCTCACATGAAAGCCACTGCCCCCACCCTAAACTAAAAACTTCGATGACGCCGTCAACGCCCCAAGCTATTCTCTAGACCTCAAGCGGCCCGATCTTAAGAGCCTTTCGTTGTTCCGCTCGACCCTTGGCCGGAGCCTGTGTCGTTGATAAGAGCCAGCGGTCTGGACGGCGCGGGCGAGACGACCGACGCCTACAGTGGTCGAGCGGGGAATGATGTTCCGCGTGAACATTGTTTTTCACTCATGGCGCAAACCATGGATGGGCGCGCCTCGCGCTTGGCAGGAGGCAAGGGGGAGCGGCTCTTCTGCGATGCCTGGCGGCACCGTTCACGGTAAGCTCAAACGCAATCTTGGACAACTGGTGAGGCCGATTCTCTTGGTGTTGCAGTCCGTGCGCCAGCCTTTGCGGCCTCACAGGGAGGAGAAAAAATGAAACGCTCGATGTTCACGGCGGTTGCCGCCGTTGTCCTGCTCGCCGGGCCGGCGTACGCACAGTCCGATTTCCAAATGACATTCAACAACGTCGACGACACCAGTTACCAGCTTACCGCCGTATCAAGCACGCTCATTTACGCCGGTTCCCTGCCTGCCGAGGATCCCGCTATCCGGCTGGCCATCTACAAGCGGTACGCCATCACCGTCGTCAACGGTTCCACACATCCCTTGCAGATCGTCGCACTCGGCGCCACCCCCGCACAGGATGTCGTTCTGCTCTCCATGGGGCCTACTGTCGGGTCCGTTGAAACCGATACGGCCACCGATTTTGTCGAAACCGGCGCCGCTCCCACCTTAACCATCACCTTCACCATGACGCCCTCGCTCGCCGATGCCATGACCGCTTCCGGGCACACCCCCGGCTACCGCTGCGAGACCCATCCCGCCGATATGCGCGGCGCTGTCGAGGTGTTCGGCCAAGCCGTGTCCGATCCCGTCCCACAAACCATTCCGCCGGGCATCCGGGTCAACCGCTCACTCGTCGCCGACAATCTGGTCTCGCCCATCGGCGTCGTGTTTTCTCAGAGCGGCGCCGAACAGCGAATGTACGTCATCGACC
>JAPLKX010000538.1 GCA_026387845.1 Candidatus Hydrogenedentota bacterium
CGCGCCTTGATGTCGAACAGCGGCTTGTCGATTTCGACGTTTATCGAGATCTTGCGCATCTCGAAGGTGAGGCGGGTCTGTTCGGCGCCGCTCGACGAGATCCCGCCGTGCGTGCGCCAGTTGCTTGTCCAGCCCAACGACCTTTTGGTGAAGCCGGCGGGCATCCAACAGGTGGTGCGGGTGCTGATGGCGGCGGGCTGGCACCCGCGGCACATCGCCGGCCTGATCCGCTCGAAATACGAGCGGGATTATGGGTGGGGTTATCGCTGGTACGAGTTCAGCGCGGGCCAGCGCGCGGACTTTTACGTCCGGCTGTTCGGGGGCCTGATTCTGGGGGGTCAAGACGATTTGCAGGATTTCAATTGTCAGTCTACAAAAGAGAAGCTGTTGTGTTTTTGGGCAGGCCACTGCTGCAATCTCGAGCAGTACCGGGACTTGCTCCGGCAGAGGAGAGAACATGAGCGATTGGCCGGTTGGGCTGTCAACGGGCTCGTTTTACCAGACGAGCATACTTGACTGCCTCGAGACGATCCGGAACGGCGGATTTTCCATGATTGAGGTCTGTTCATTTGCCTCTCATTTGGATTACCACGACGTGGACAAAGTGAAGGCGACTGCCAAGCGGCTCAAGGAACTGGGGATGGAAGCCTATTCGTTCCACGCCCCGTTTTCGCCGGACATCGACATCACCTCGCTGAACCGGGAGCGGCGGGATTTCGCCGTCAGAGAGATCATCAAGGCCGCGGAGGCGTCGGCGATCCTCGAGGTCTGGCATTTCAACATTCATCCCGGGCCCGAAGAGTCGTACCGGCCACCGGCACAGGAATACGTGGAGCGGATACGGAACGCCGCGGAAGCCCTGAACAAGGTGGCGCGGCGGTGCGGCGAACTGGGTATTGGAATCGTGCTCGAGAACATGCTGCCCCACCTGCTGTTTGGCAACACAAGCGATATGCTGTGGCTGATAGGCGCGATGGAAACCGTGAAAATCGGCGCCTGCCTCGACACGGGCCACGCGTTCCTGTCCGGCGACCTGCACAACGTGATGCATAAACTTTCGGGCCACCTCCAATTCGTCCACGTGAATGATACGCGGGGCCGGCATGACGACCATCTCCCGCCCGGGTACGGTAAAGTGAACTGGAAACGGCTGCTGACGGAATTGTCGCGGACGGGGTTCCGCGGCTCGTTTATTCTTGAACTTGCGGGTAACAGACCGCATGAGGAAATTCTGGAAGATGCCAGGCAGGCGCGCATTTATATCCGGGACATCTCGCGGGGTATTGCGTTGTCCATACCGCCCACGGCCGCGCCGGCGGTTGCCTCGGATTAGGCGGGCACACTCACCGTCTCTCCGGCTGCCGGCACTGGGCAGACCGCTGGAGGCACAGGCGACGTGAACGAGCGGGACGCGGGCGCGGCTGGCAACACAGGTCCCTCTGTGGCGCTGTCGGTTGCGATTTTCTTCGTTTCGACGGGGCTCATTGCGGTTGCGGGCCTTCTCTTGTTCGACGAACGGTTCGTGACGCTGTCGTATGGATTGCCGCTGCTGATATGCCTGTGGCACAAGGACAAGCGGCTGCTTTGGTCGATGCTGATTGCGTTCGCGTTGGTGGCGACGTTGCGGGCGCTGGCAATCATGCCGGGGGCGCTCGGTTCTTACTACCTGCACTGGCTTCACTGGGGGATGGAGATAGTCAACCTGGTGTTGATAGCGGCGGCGATTCATGTGGCTATCGGGCTGACGGGGCGCCTCGAATTAAAGAACGACGAGTTGGCCGAATTCAACCGGAAGCTGGACGCCGTGGCTCGTTTCCCGCAGGAAAACCCACACCCGGTCATGCGGCTCGATCAAGACGGCCGCGTGCTTTACGCCAACCCGGCAGCGGAAACGGCACTGGCCGAGACGGGCTCTCGGATTGGAGAGGCTGCGCCGGGGCAACTGCGGGCTGCGGCGCGGCAAGCGTTGGACCGCGGGCAGTTTCAACCGTTCCAGCGGCTTCACTCGCGCCGCGAGTATGAAGGCACAGGAATCGGCCTGGCCATCTGCAAGCGCATCATCGATCTTCACGGCGGCAGGATCTGGGCCGACTCCCAACCCGGCCACGGCGCAACGTTCTATTTCACGCTGCCGGCGGCGTAAGCCCCACTTGTCTCTCTAGTCGCCTCGAGGGCGTGCATGAGATCCTGGATTTTGGCTGTGGCGAGGCAGACGCAGGTGTCGGCGGCCCCGTAGTACATCCAGATTTCGTCGCCGCGGGTGATCCAGCCGCAGGGGAAGACGACGTTTGGGGTGATGCCGGTGACTTCGTATGGGGCTTCAGGTTCGAATACCCAGCCGGGGACGCGGATAAGCGCCTTGTGGGGTTTTTCGAGGTCGAGCAGGGCGAGGCCCATCCGGTAAATCATGTAGGAACCGTAGTATTTGACGCCGTGATAGGCGAGGAGCCAGCCTCTCTCTGTTTTCAGCGGGGGCGGGCCGGCGCCTACTTTTACGCCGTCCCACCAAGGCCCGCCGCGCTCGGCAACCACTACGTGAGGCAAGCCCCAATCTATGAGGTCGGAGGAAGAGGCGCTCCAGATGTGTTCGATGGTTCCCGCGGCGGGCCGGTGGAGCATATGGTACCGGCCGTCGATTTTTTCGGGGAACATGGCCGCGTCTTTGTTGTTTGGGCCAAAGATGAGGCCGATCCGCTCGACGTGGACGAAGTCGGTGGTGTAGGCGAGGCCGACCGCGGGCCCGAGGTTTGAATAGGCGACGTAGCAAATGTAGTAGCGCTGGTCCTGGGGCATGTACGTGATCCGGGCGTCTTCGCAACCCAGTTCTTCGTAATGGAACTCGGGGATGCCGTACGTGAGGAGCGGTTTGTCGCTGATATCCCAGTCGGTGACGCCGTTCTTGCTGCGGGCCACGTGGAGTTTTGAAAATCCCTGGCGGTCCTCGACGCGCACGAGCAGGACGACGTCGCCGTCGTGCTCGGCCGCGCCGGGATTATAGACGGCGGTGGCGTTGAACGGAAGAAGATCGCGCGTGATGATGGGGTTGTGCGGCGACCGGCTGAACAATTCGTTCTTCATCAGGCAACCGTAATACCGGGATCGAGGTAGACATCTTGAATGAGATGCAACAGCCTTATGCCCTCCTCGAACGGACGTTGGAACGCCTTGCGGCCGGAGATCAAACCCATGCCGCCGGCCCGCTTGTTGATGACGGCGGTTCGTGCGACTTCAGCGAAATCCTGTTTGCCCGACGCGCCACCCGAGTTGATCAGGGGCACCCGGCCCATGTACCCGTTGGCGACCTGGTACCGGGTGAGATCGATGGGGTGGTTGGCGGGCATGAGGTCGTCGTACATCGGCTGTTTCCACTGGCCGAACTTGAGGTTTTTGAACCCGCCGTTGGTCATGGGGGCCTTCTGCTTGAGCATGTCGGCGCCCAGTGTGGCGCCCAGGTGGTTGGCCTGGCCGGTGAGATCGCCCGCGAGATGGTAGTCAGCCTCGGGCGTTTTGAACGCGCTGTTGCGAAGGTAACACCAGAGGACCGTGACGAGCCCTAGTTCGTGAGCCCGCGCAAAAGCCGCCGAAACCTCCTGGATCTGCCGCAGAGATTGTTCGGAACCAAAATAGATGGTAGCGCCAACGGCCACGGCTCCCATATCGAACGCCTGGTCGACCTGGGCGAACATGATTTGGTCGTAGGTGTTGGGGTAGCTGAGCAACTGGTTGTGGTTGATCTTGAGGATGAACGGGATTTTATGGGCATATTTGCGGGACACGGCGCCCAGCACGCCCAGCGTGGACGCCACCGCGCTGCACCCGCCTTCGATGGCCAGTTTCACAATATTGGCCGGGTCAAAGAATAGGGGATTAGGCGAGAAACTGCCGCCGGCGGTGTGTTCGACGCCCTGATCAACCGGGAAGATGGAAACATAGCCGGTGCCGGCGAGCCGGCCGTGGCTGAGGATCTGCTGGAAATTGCGCAGCACCATCGGCGACCGGTCGGATGACGCCAGGACCCGGTCGACAAAGTCCGGGCCGGGCAGGCAGAGCTTTTCTTTTGGAAATCCCTTGGCTTTGTAGTTGAGCAGATCTTCGGCCTCTTCGCCGAGGAGCTGATGGACGTTTTCCATAGCAGTCATGTCGTTTCCTCCATGGAGTTAACCGCTTAGTTCTTGCTCTTATTGCGGATTAAGAGCAGCCGAACCGCCCCCCCCACAACTCGGCGCCGGGCGGCACAGAAGTGGGAGTGGCCTGTAAGGTCTTCGACGCGGCAGAGGATGAGCGTGGCACCCTCATCGAGGCGTGTGGCGGCTGGATTGAAGACGGTGCTGGCGCGGTAGGGCCAGTCCGCGGCAGTGAGCAACGGGTTTCCCTTGTGGCGGTTGAACAGTTGCGTGCGGTACGGCATCCAGAGATTCTCCGGTGGAAGGGCAGCAAATCCGGTGCCAAGGCCGGCGGAAAATTGCCTCGTCAGGCGGAGCCGGGAACGCGCAACGTGACGCGGGTGCCCCGGCCCGGCGCAGTTTCTATGTCCATCCTGCCGCCAACCAAGCCAAACCGTTCGCGGATGCTGAACAGGCCGAACCCGCCCCCGCCCCTTCTGTCCTGTGCGGCAATTGGGTCGAACCCGGACCCGGTATCTTCGACGGTGACTGTGATTTGGTCGTCGGACGTCTTTTCGACCAGGACAGTGGCCTCGTCGATGTGGGCATGTTTGACGATGTTGAACAACAGTTCGCGGACCGCCTCGAACAGGAGGGCCCGGATGTCTTCGCTGGCGGGTTCGGCTTCTTCGTCGGCGTCGACGGCGGTAGTCAGCCCGTGTTTTTCGCGCATCCATCTGGCGAGCCATTCGAGCGCGGGGACCAGGCCGGCGTCGTACAGGATGGGCGGGCTGAGCTCGATGGTGAGCACTTTGGACGCCTTGACGGATTCGTCGAGGAGTTCGTCGATCTCGTCGACGGCCTGGATCTGTTCATCGTCGGCGATGCGGCTGCGGAGCGCGCCGATGCGAAACTTCGCCGCTATCAGAAATTGCTGGAGTTGGTCGTGGAGCATTTGGGCGAGCCTGCGCCGCTGCCTCTGCTCAGACTGGATCAGTTCGCTGGCAAGCGCCCGCAACTGGCTGGCGCGCTCTTCGGCCATGGCAGTTCTCTCGGCGACGCGCTGTTCGAGGGTTTCGTTAAGTTCCCGGAGTTGTTCCTCGACGCGTTTCCGCTCGATGGCGTAGCGGATGGCACGGGTGATGGTGCGCTGATCGACGTGGGCCTTGATGAGGTAGTCCTGTACGCCCATCCGCACGGCTTCCATGCCGGTCTCTTCGTCATCCAGGCCCGTAAGAACAACGATGGGTATTCGCGGGGCGCCTGCCTGGGCGCGGTGCACCGTCTTCAAGCCGCTGCTGTCGGACAGCGAGAGGTCGAGCAGGAGGACGTCGAACGGGCGCTGCTCTTTGGCGCGAGCCTGCAACTGGCCGATGCCGTCATCGAGACTTTGCAGATGCGTGAGGCAGAATTCGTCTGTTCCCGCTTCGCGCAGATGTTCCTGGAGAAGACGTGCGTCTCCCGGGTTGTCCTCGATAAGGAGGATCTCGATCGGCATGGGCGGAGTTCCCTTTACAGGAATAAAGTCAAACGCGCGTATTATACATTCCCTATCTATACATCCACGATATCATCTTCTTCAAAAAGATCCGGATACAGCCGACGGGCGCATTCGGGGCACAGACCGTGGCTGAACGTGGCTTCGGAATGTTCATTGAGGTACTGCTCGATTTGCTGCCAATACCCCCGGTCGTTGCGTATCCTCTTGCAGGACGCGCAGATAGGCAATAACCCGCTGAGCCGTTTGACCGTGGCAAGCGCCTCCTGCAACTCCTGGATAAGCTGTTCGCGTTCCTCCTGCAGCCGCTCCCGCTCCAGGGCATAGTGGATGGCGCGCACAAGCAGCCGGCCCTGAGTCTGGCCTTTGACGAGGTAATCCTGGGCGCCTTCACGGACGGCGCTGAGCCCGAGCGATTCGTCATCCAGCCCGGTGAGGACCACAATGGGCATGGTGGGCGCTTCGCTACACGTGCGCTTCACGGTGTCCAGCCCGGTACTGTCCGGCAGCGAGAGGTCCAACAAGACCACATCATATTCCTCTTCTCTGAGTCGATCCGAGGCTTCCTCGAGCCGCTCGACGTGGGTAAGATCAAACTGGCCCGGTACTTCGCGGAGGTCTTCTTCGAGGAGGCGGGCGTCGCCGGGGTTATCTTCCACCAGCAGGACCTTTATGGGCTTATTGGACATCATGGGCCTCCTCAGGTTCCAACTCCAACGGCGGAAGGCAATTTCACCACACTGAACCAGAACTCTTTAATGTGTTTTATGCTTTCGAGGAATTGCTCGAAATTGACCGGCTTGACTACATAGCAGTTCGCATGGAGGTCATACGCCTCGAGGACGTCCTTTTCCGCCTGGGACGTTGTCAGGACAATAACAGGAATCGAGTGCAGGACGGGATCTTCCTTTATTTCTGCAAGTACTTCCTGGCCGGACATTCTGGGCAGGTTGAGATCGAGCAGGATGAGATCGGGCGTGGGCGCGTCTACATATTCGCCTTCCTTGTGGAGGAACTCCATGGCCTGGATGCCGTCTTCCACGATATAAAGGCCGTTGGAGACTTTGGCTTCTTTGAGCGCTTCAACGGTGAGGCGCGCGTCGCCGGGATTGTCTTCAACGAGGAGGATGTCGATGGGGCGGCAGCCGTTAGTTATTTCCATAATTCGCCTCCCACTTTGGGCAAGGTGAAATAGAAGGTAGATCCTTTGCCGGGCTGGGATTCGACCCAGATTCGCCCGCCGTGGCGGTCAACGATTTTCTTGCAGATAGCAAGG
>JAPLKX010000681.1 GCA_026387845.1 Candidatus Hydrogenedentota bacterium
GACTGTAGGTGATAAAGAAGGCTGTAGGCCGTAGACTGTAGACTGTAGGTGAAGATCGGTTATCCTCTATCTGCCCACGGGGCGCACAGAGAAAGGATCAGCGATGGCCGATCTTCGCGATTTTTCGCGGCTTTGCATCCACACGATGACTCACAAGCCCTGGACGCTCGAGGAGTGCATCGCCGCGTACACAAACGCCGGTGTGCCCGGCATCACGGTGTGGCGGCACCACTTGGCGCCGCAGGGGCCGCGGGAGTCGGGAAAAATGCTGGCGGATTCGGGGCTGAATGTCGTGAGCCTGTGCCGCGGCGGGTTTTTCCCGTCGCTGACGAAAGAGGGCCGGCAGGCCGCGATTGACGACAACCTGCGCGCGATAGATGAGGCGGCGCAGATAGGCGCGCCGCTGGTTGTGCTTGTGCCTGGCGCGGCGCCGGGCCAACCACTCGAGGCGAGCCGGGATCAGATCATGGAAGGCATTCGCGCAGTGGCGCCGCACGCCATGGCCGCCGGCGTGAAACTCGGCATCGAACCCCTGCACCCGATGTACGCTGACGACCGGTCCGCCGTAAACACGTTGCGCCAGGCCAACGACATGGCCGGGCAAATCAATCACCCCAACGTCGGCGTGACCGTGGACGTCTATCACCTTTGGTGGGACCCCGAGTTGGAGGGGCAAATCGCGCGGGCCGGCAAGCGGATCTTGTCGTTTCACGTGTGCGATTGGCGGACGCCCACGCGCGACATCCTCAACGATCGCGGCGTGATGGGCGAGGGGTGCATCGAGGTCCGGCGGATCCGCGGGTGGGTCGAACGCGCCGGCTTTAATGGCTGGATCGAAGTTGAGGTATTCTCAACCGAGCATTGGGCCGAGGACCAGCCCGCGTATCTCGAGCGGATCAAGCAAGCATACCTGCAGTACGTGTAAACGCTACTCGTCGCGGCTGATGAAAAACGGCTGCGTCCACGCTTTTCTATCGCCGAACCCGGAACACTCGAACCGGAAATAGGTGAAATCAGGGTTGGGCGGCACGGTAAACGCCAGTTTCTTGCCCTCTGTGACGGCCATCCTGCGCCCGTGGTTGGCGATAACGGTGATCTTGGCTTTCTCGCGCGTCCGCACCTCGACCGTCAGCTTTTTTGCCCGAATACGTTCAACAGTGACACCCGTGCTGGCGTAGAACCGCCCATCCCGCAACCCATCGAGGATGGCCGCGGCAGTTCGTTCTCCATCTGTCTGCACCACGTTCCAGCCGACGCCGAGGTCGGTCTCAATATGGCAGTCGTCATCCGCAAATCCCCAGATGCGCCGCCCCCGCGACAACAGCCGGTCCCACCGGTCGGTCGCATAGGGGTTGCCCTCGACCCATACCGTCACGCCATTGAAGATTTCGAGCCCCGTGTAGCCAACGCACTGTTCGAGTTTCTCTTGGGGGCAATGATTGAAGGTTGATTCCCAGTTCGGGTGGCAGAACACGGACAGCCCGCCGTCCGCCCGGATCCCGTCGATCACCCGCTGCCGGTTGGGATCCGGCGCGACGCGCTTGGTCGCGCCAATGTGCAACATGTGCGGCCCGTCCGCGGTGATTTCGTTTCCGGGAATCAGCGCCATTCCGCGCGCATCCAGCCCCGACAGGTCGGACACCGTGTCGTGGTCCGTGATCGCCAGGAAGTCGTAGCCTTTCCCGGCGTACACATCTATCGTTGCCTGGGGAGTCAGCGGTCCGTCGCTGTTGGTCGTGTGCGTATGGAGGTTACCGCGCAACCAATCGGCCTGGTCGTTCCTGTAAGGGCTGATAATCTTCATTTACAGTCTTCAATCCTCCGGCAGGGGTATGAAAAAAGCCGGCGCCGCCTCGAATCGAGGCCATACCGGCTTTATGATTACGCCATATGGGGTGGCTACGCCTGGGTCGCGTCGGGGGTTTCGTCTTCTTCCATCAGGCCCTCGAGCACTTCGAGCAGCATCGCCTGATCGATCCCATAGCCCTCGCACACCTGATCCAGCGTCTCGACCTCGTTAATCCGGCAATGCGCGCACCCGCCTAGATGAAACGCCGCGAACACTTCCGCCACCTTCGGATGCACGGCCATCGCCTCGGCTATCGTCATGTCGGGACTGAAATGCTTGCTTTCTGCCATGTCTTAAATCCTTTCTGCAAAACCCAACGCCTATTGCTGGGGCCAGTGGCGCGCGAGCGCGTCGGAAAACTCCTGCGCCGTTGAATCCGTCAAAAGGTCGGGCCGGTAAAGTTTCTTGACGACGGGGTTGCTGTTGCATTCGATCTCGCCCGTGGCCGGGATCACGGTCACATCCTCGCTCAGGTATACTTCCTCGCACTGATTGAAGGGCCACGGGCCGTCTGTGCGTATCGAGCAGGAACCCCAAGCTGGAGCGGCTCGGATATATGAAATCGATGGACATTCCGGCAGTAAAGAAGGAAGGCATTCTTGAAATACTGGCTTTACATAGACGAGGTGGGCAACCCGGATTTCGGCGCGTCTGAGGACCCGAATCATCGGTTCCTGAGCCTGACAGGCATCATCATGGAACTTGACTACGTGGCCAAGGTGGCAACACCGGGGTTTGACAGTCTGAAGAGCATGCATTTCGATACGCACCCGGATGAGCCTGTTGTTCTGCATCGCAAGGAGTTGCTTTCGGGAAAGCCGCCTTTTCAGGCATTGCGAGACCCTGCCCAGCGGGATACGTTCAACAGGGAGTTGCTCGCGCTGCTTCGGAAACTGGACTACCTCGTGCTAACGGTGGTC
>JAPLKX010000566.1 GCA_026387845.1 Candidatus Hydrogenedentota bacterium
TTGCAGCCGCGCCTCATCGGCACCTGGTCGATGTATTTCTGCCGCACCTCGGCTTCGCTGATCCCCTGGTTCGCCGCGTATTGTTTGAACAGGCTGTTCACCCACAGCGGCGAGTCGAGCAGGTTGCCCGGGCAAATCGCATTGACTCGGATGCCGTTCTCCGCCACCTCGAGCGCAAGACTCTGTGTCACGCCAATCCCACCGAACTTCGACGCCGCGTACGCGCTGTTGCGGAAGCTGCCTTTCTTTCCCGACTTCGAGTTGATCTCGATGATGCTGCCGCCGCGCCCATACAACAACATCGCCCGCGCCGCTTCCCGCGCGCAGATAAAGTACCCGACAAGGTTCACATCGATCACTTTGCGCCACTTCGCGATATCAAACTCGATTGAGTCGCCCGAAAACAAAATGCCCGCGTTCGCCACAAAGATGTCCAGCCCGCCAAGCTCCCCTGCGTCTGCATCCACCGCCCGCCTCACCCCCTCCGCGTCCGTGATGTCCACGGCGCGGCCGATGACTTTCCTGCCGCTGGTTTTTGCCACGGCTTGGGCCGTCTCGCGCATCGTGTCTGCCGCAACGTCCCAGCCCGACACGGCGCAACCTTCCTGCGCCAGCCGCTCGACAATGGCCGCGCCCAAACCCTGCGCTGCGCCCGTCACTATCGCTTTCTTGCCATCGAGCCTCATTTCAGAAACCTCTCGAGCAGTGCCGCCTCGGCCTGTTTCGTCCACGCCCCCTGTGCGGTCAGTTTATCTTTGAGTTCAGGAATCCGCGCCGGGATTTCGTCAATCCCCATCAGCGGCAACTCGAGAATGTGCGGATAAATCACCGTCTTGCCCGGGAATCGCGCAGACTTCACGCCCTCGAGCCCTTCCCTTGCCGCGTTCAGCCCGCCTATGGCCGCGACGCTCAGGTTGGTGTTCAACTCGCCCGCCTCGACCATCCGCAGCACTTTCCGCAAGTCGCTGATCCGCGATCCGCTCGACCCGACGATCTTGATGCCCCGGCACAGGTCCGACAGCCGGATCGAAGCGTTCGACCCGATCCCGAGCCCCGCGAACACGTTCACAAACCCGTTGTCGGCCGCGAACGTCATCGCGCTCGCGACCAGCGCCGGCACCGGCGCAAGCACCACCACGTCGCTGTACCCTTCCGGCGACTCCGCCCTTACCGCGGAATCGTTTTCGTCGCGCGATGCGAACTGAGTCGGCGCGAACGTCTTCAATATAATGCCTTTGGCCCGCGCCATCTCGCCAAACCGCTGCTCGATGTGGTCGAGCCGCGACCGATCGAGGTCGGTCACCACGACCACTTTCGGCCCGTGCGCGATCTCGAGCGCCCGCTGAACGTGCATCTGACCCATCGGCCCGCCCGCGCCGATAAACAGCGCCGACCCACCCTGCATCAGGTCGTGACGCGTGTGAATCTCCGCCAGCCCATCCACCGTCTCGGCCCCGCCGTAGAACCGCAGGTTTTCATAATGGATCCGGCCGATATCGAGTGAGACCGGCCCCTCTTCCTGCTCCCGGCCCAGCAGGAACATTGCCCCGCCCTTTTTCAGCCGCGGCGCAAGATCGTTTACTACCCGAGGCGTCGGGCCGACAACCACGATATCGTCGTAAAGTTCTTCGTTAAGCCCCTCGAGATCCCGCCTCATGATGACCGCGTGCGGGTTCGCCTCGAGCCAGTCCGTCGGGTCTTCGTCCGTAACGATCAGCAGCCGGCTTTTCGCGTCGCCCGGCTCGACCCGGTCGTGCAGGTTGTACGACATCTCGACGCACGCCCACGGTTCCGCAAGCGCCGCCTCGCTGTACCCTGTCTCCGGCTTGACCGGCAGCAGGTAGCAGCCCTCGTCGCCCTCGAGCCCGCGCTCGTCGAGGTACGTGTACTGGCCCATCCCGCCGGGGATCAGGTAGCCGAACGCGAACCCGAGCCCGTGAAAATAAATGTCCGCCTGCACGATGTACCGGTCGCCCGGTTTGAACTGGTCCAGCCACCGATCCCCCACCATCGCGACCGTCACCGCGCACTCGTGGCCAAGCACCGTCGGGTCTTTAGCCAGGTTCCGGCCGCGCAGCCGCGGATGGCCGCTGCCCTGGTTGATAATCTTGATGTCCGACAGGCATAGGCCCAGCGCGTCCACCCGAAGCAAGATCTCGTTCGGTTTCGGCGGCCGCAACTCGAGCGTCTGCGGCTGGCCGTTCCTCCCCAGCTTCTCAAACCCCGCGCCAAAAACCTGCCACGCTACATACTTCTTCGGCAGGGGGATCTGTATGTTTCGATACGCATCAAGTTTCGACACTTATTTTCTCCTGCGCACCTTTTAATAATTGCGGGCCTGTTTGGAGTGCGGCAGCTTGCTGCCGCTTTTTCCAACCAAGCACCCATACAAAGCGGCAGCAAGCTACCGCACTCCAAAACGCTCAGACTCCAATCTGTTTCTCGCGATACTTCTCGTCCGGCCGCGTGTAAATCCGGTCCACCTCCTTCGCCGGCATGAACCGCGGGCCCCCCATCGAAAATGTCCCCACGATAATCTGCGAAATCTTTTCCGTCATGTCCGTAATATTAGTGACCGCCCGCGCCGAATCGCCCAGCGCGATCAGCCCGTGGTTTTGCATCATGATGGCCCGCGGAAGCACGCCTTCCTCATCAATAAACCGCCGCACCCGCTCCCGCACTTCCCGCGCCAGCACCAAACCCGGATCCACGTACGGCACATACACCGACTTATGACCCATCACCACGATCTGGTCCGGGCAAATACGCTCCGCCACGATCTCCTCCGCCTTCTGCGAACACAAAATCATGTCCGTATAAATCGGGTGCGTGTGGCCGATAAACTTGTACTCCGGATACCGCAACAACAGCGCGTGCAACATCGTCTCGACGCTCGGCCGCCGCGTCTCCCCCGGCTCGACCAGCGCCTCTTTCAACACCCGCGTCACCGTCTCGTCGTTCGCGGCCGGGTCGTCGAGGATGCCGGTGAGTTTCGAAATCGAAACTTTCACAAACCCGCCGGACTCGATCGTCCCCAGCGTCGTCCCGGACGCCTTCACGTAAAACGTGTCGTCATCGATCCGGGCCGACGTGTTCCCCTCGCCCAAAATGGCGTAAGTCCGCTCCGGCGAACCCAGATACCGCGACATCTCGACCAGTTGTTTCAACACAGCGTCAGACATGCAAAAAACCTCATTTCCAGTGCCTAAACGTTCACGTGATTCTAGCAAGTTAGAGGCACGTATTACACCTCGGGGCAGTTATTGTGAATAAAGCATGTTCCGGGCGTTATATTGGTTAAAGACCCATGGATCGAGGAGAGCACCAATGACCAATCCCGGGGGTGAGCCGCACGACGTAATGGAAGATTCCGCCAGGCGCCAGACGCGGCGGTTTGTGATTTACTGCGTCCTCGTGATGTTGGCTCTCATTTTTGTGCGAGTAGCCGCCGTGCCCGCCTGTAAGGAAGTTTACAGTGACTTGGGCGGCAAACTGCCGGCAGTCACTCTCTGGGCGCTCACGGGACTCGAAAAGTTAGGCTTTTTTCTTTTAATTGTCTCGGCCGCTGTCACCGTGGCTGTTGCGGCAGTCCTCTACCGCTTGCCCCCCAATTCTCAATGGCGCCGCCACGCTTTGCTTATTCCTGCCGCCGGCGTCGCCATAGTCGTCGTGTCTCTCTTCGCGATGTTTCTCCCCATGCTCTCTTGAGCCGTAATTTCTCCGTGCCCTCCGTGCCCTCCGTGGTAAAAATCCCCGCGCAAGCTTAACTCCCCAGCGGCTGCCGACCATCTTGCCTGATTTTCCTGAAAAAACTCGACAGCAGCGCCCCGCACTCCTCCGCCATCAGCCCCGGAAACACCTTCGGCTGGTGGTTGAACCGTTTGTCCTCGAGCAGGTTCATCAGCGTCCCGCACACCCCCGCTTTCGGGTCATACGCCCCGAAATACACCTCCTCGATCCGCGCCAAAATAATCGCCCCCGCGCACATCGGGCACGGCTCGAGCGTCACGTAAAGCTTCGCGTTCTCGAGCCGCCACGACCCCACCGCGGCCGCCGCCTGAGTGATAGCGATAATCTCCGCGTGAGCCGTTGGGTCCTGCAACGTCTCCCGCTGGTTATGCGCCTTGCCGATGATGTCGCCCTCGTGGACAATCACGCACCCGACCGGCACCTCCCCCGCCTCGAGCGCCCGTTGCGCCTCCCGGATCGCATACTGCATGTATCGAACGTTGTCATCAAGCATAAGTTGATTGTCCCGGTTAATCGCCAGGTTTTCAAATCTCTACACCTCAGTCTTCAGTCCTCAGTCTTCAGTCCACCGCCCACCGTCCACCGCCCACCGCCCACCGCCCACCGTCCACCGCCCACCGCCCACCGCCCACCGTCCACCGCCCACCGCCCACCGCCCACCGCCCACCGGTCACCGCCCACCGCCCACCGCCCACCGGTCACCGCCCAC
>JAPLKX010000029.1 GCA_026387845.1 Candidatus Hydrogenedentota bacterium
ACGGGAGCGTGCAAATAGAGCAGCAGTCGGCAGGTTGCCACCACTGGGCGCCGGACTCGTCTTTGCTGGCGAGGTGTTCGGGTACAACGCCGTCTTCGAATTCCCGCGTCAGGGCGGGAACCACGATGCCAAATTGGCCGCCGGGCTTGAGAAACCGCATCAGGTAGTTGAGGTACATCGTATCGGTGCCGAAGTAGTGGTAGGCGTCGAGGCTGACGATGGCGTCGAAGAACTCTTCGGCGAAGGGCAGGGCGTGCGCTTCGATGTGCAGGGGGAAGATCTTGTCGCTGAGGCCGGCGGCGCGTATGCGGTTCCAGTTTTCGTTTGCGGCGATCCAGAGGTCGACGGCCCAGACTTGGAGGCCGAAGTTTTGGGCGAGGAATATTGAGCTGATGGCGGTACCGCAGCCGAGGTCGAGCACGCGCATGCCCGGCTTGAGATCCATGTCGGGGGCAAGCCATTCTGCCAGCCAGAGGACGTTGGGACCCATCTGGTTTTCCATCACCCAGTCCGGGTCGTACTTGTTGCTCATTGGAAACCGGTCGTTCCACAGTGCGTGTTTCTGTTCAGACATAGTGTCATTCCTTTTTGAATGCGTCGCGCATGGCGGCGATATTACGAGCGTTTGGCGAACCGTCGTCCGCGGGCAAGGTGGTTTGGGCGTCAGGCTTGGCGAACCCGTACATGCCGACGTCTTTGAACCGGGGCTCGCGCAGGATGGCGGCGGCGTCATGTCCGCTCCCCCACCCGCAGATGCACTGTATAAGCTGGGTATGCGCACCCACGGCAGCTTTTGCTTGTTCAAGTTTCGCCGGATCGGGGTGCTCGTTCATCAGCCAATCGACTTCCTGCAGCATCTTAGAGCCAACAACTTGCGGATGCTGCAGGTCATAGCAACTCAGCCAGATGATGCAATCGGGTTTCGCCGCCTTGGCTGAAGATCGGATGCGTTCCCAGCACCGGTCGAGCGCCCTGCGGTTGAACTCGTTGATCTTCGCGGGGACCATCGCGTCGTCGCCCGGCCACGGTTCGCCAAACAGTTCCGCGTACATCTGCTTCTCGCACTCGAGCCACTGGTACGGCTTGTCCGGGTAGAAGTGCGAGGCGTTGAACACCCAGTCGATCATAAACCCGTCGATGCCGGTGCGTTTGAGCGCCTCGGGAATGATTTTGCCGAGGTAGTCGAGGTACTCGGTCGTGAACGGGATCGAGATGGCGCTGGGCAGGTTATGGGCGAGGTCGGGGTGCTGCTGGTTCCAGTACGAGTTTGCGCCGATGCAGAAATAGCCCATCACGCGCATCCCTTGCGCGTGGGCGAGTTCCGTGATTTCTTTCAGGAAATCGCCGTTCATTCCCGGCTGCACGGGCGCCACGTCGCTGCGGTACCACGCATACCCCGGGCAACTGACGCAGAACGTCTGGATGGTGTTCACGCCGAGGTTGCGGTACCACTCAAAGTGCTGTTTGGGCGAGGCCTGCGCGTACAGCCCGGGCGCGGCAAACCCTTTGTCGCCCCAGTTGAAGTCCACGCAGAACGCGCGGATGCGCTCGGGAGCGGCGCCAGAGTCCGGAGCCGCAACCAAGGACAAGATTAAAGCCACTTGAAAACCGACCATGCCAAAACCCTCCCGGGGCAATCTAATTCAAATCAACCCAAACATCAATTCCTTACCTAAAACCCCATACCCTAAGCCCCGTTTTTTTCTTTTTGACAGATTAGGCGGAGTCAGTTAAAGTTGTGCGCGCGGGGAGGTAGTGTTTTGCGGGTTTGGAGGGGACGTGATGAAGGGTTGTAAGCGATGTGAAGTTCTGCCTGGCCCGCTGCCCGAATCCGGCGTGCTGTATATTGCGCCGCCCGCGCCGCCGGTGGCCGCGAGCATCTGCGGCTTCTTGCGCCGCAGCCAAATCCCGTATTCTCAGGCCTACGAGAACATCTACCAGATCAAGCTTGGCCCGGGTGTTTTGGCGAAACTGCTCGCGGAGCACCTATCCGAGCTGAGCCAGCAGGAGTTGAACGACACCAAGTGCCTGCTTGTGGCGGACGGCGCGGCGCCGGACGTGCCGGACCTCGTACGGATGCAGCCGCTCAGCGCGCTGCTGGCCCGGATCCAGGGCGACTGGCTGCTCGACTTGTTGCGGGAGGATCGGCTGCGCACCGTGTTTCAGCCGATCGTCGAGGCGGCCGCCCCGTCGCGCATTTACGGGTATGAATGCCTGATCCGGGGGTTGGGCAACAGCGGCGAGTTGATCCAGCCCGCCGAAATGTTCCGGCTGGCGAAATCGGCGGACCTCCTGTTTCACCTGGACCGGCTCACGCGGCTGTCGGTGATCCGTGACGTGATTCAAAGTTCGATCAACGTGTCGGTGTTCATCAACTTCCTGCCCGGCGCCGTTTATGTGCCGAATTATTGCCTGGAATCGACGGTGACGGCGTTGAAGAAATCTGGCATACCGAATTCGCAGGTGGTTTTTGAAGTGGTGGAGTCCGATGATATTCGCGACATGCGGCACCTGGTAAACGTTCTCACGTTTTACCGTGAAAACGGGTTCCGGATCGCGCTGGACGACCTTGGCGCAGGGTATTCGTCCCTCAGAATGCTCTATCATCTCAAGCCGGATTTCATCAAGCTTGACGCGGACCTCATCCATGACGTCGATAAAGACGCCTACAAGGCCAACATCGCCGCCAACCTGCTCGACCTCGCCCACAAGCTCGAGATCAAGACGATCGCAGAAGGCATCGAGCGGCCCGCCGAATGGGCGTGGGCCAAGCAGTACGGCGCTGATTACATGCAGGGTTACCTGTTCGCCAAACCCGATATCACGCCCCCCGAATCAAGCGGCGGAGCATAAACGCGCACGCACGCACGTCTTCGCACGCGGCTACCAGCCCATGCCTTTCAGCCACTCCACGCATAGAGTTGTCCAGGTGGCGATGTGCGGGTCGTTCTTGGCGAGCCCGAGCCCGTGCTTTCCATGGGGGTACACGTGCAACTCGAACGGCACGCCTTTCTCGCGCAGGGCCTTCGCAAACTCCAGGCTGTTCCTCACCGGCACCGCCTCGTCATCCGAGGTGCTCCACAAAAAAGCCGGCGGGCCGTCGGGTCGCGCGTGCAACTCGAGCGACATGGCCTTCCGCGCCTCGTCGGTTGCGTCCGGCCCGAGCAGATTTTGGAACGACCCCTGGTGGCCGAATTCCGCCGAGGATATCACCGGGTAGCACAAGACGATTGCGTCGGGCCGCGCACTGACGTCTTCCTGCGGATCAATGCCGCGGACATAGTCGGCGTCGTAGAAGAGACCGAGGCTGCCGGTAAGATGGCCGCCCGCGGAAAAACCCAGCGCCGCGATCTTGTCGGGCTTGACGCCCCACTCGGCGGAGTGGCGCCGGATGATTCGGACGGCGCGGCACGCATCGAGCAGCGGCGCCGGATGCCGGTTCGGCGCGACCCGGTAATCGAGGACGAACGAGTGGAAGCCGGCGTCGTTGAAAAACTTGGCGATCGGCGTCCGCTCATGTTCGGCCCGGCCGCCGTACCCGCCGCCGGGTATTACGAGCACGGCGCCGCGCGGCTCGCTACCCGGCAAGAGGTGCAACTCGAGCGTCGGCGCAAACGTGTCGCCCGCGGCTGAGGATGGTGGGGCGCCCTCCCACAGCGGGAGACGCGTCCCCGGCTCGATTTCAACCGCATCGGCCGCACGGCTTAACAGCATCACTGCCACAAACATGAAAGCCCATACCACGAAAAGTGTCTTGTTCATCGAGACATCCTCCAGCCGCAACTGTTATACGGCTTCCCCGCCCAAACGGCAACCTAAGCGAAAAACAGGGACTGACTACGCCTCCGGCAGTTTGGAGGCACATGTAGTTTGAAAAGCGTGTCTGTCCCGAATGGCGCTGACTTAAGGGCGTTGCGGCGTTTTTGTGCCGCGCAGAAAACACAGCTAAAGCAGTGATAAAAGTCACGCTAAAGCGCGCTTTCATTCGTGTAATAAGCCAAAAATCACCCCATCTAAAGATGGGGTGGTGGTGGCTTGACCCTTTTCGACAGCGCGCTTTAGCGTGACTTCAATATTGCTTTAGCAACAAGCTCGATCTTTGAGTTAGCGCCATTCGTGTCTGTCCCTGCTTTTCACTGTGTGTCGGTGCAGTCAGCTTTTTGACAGGTGCGGACTAAACAGCCAGAATGGAAAACAACGAAGCGGAGGATTCGTAAGATGCAAATGACGCGGCGCAGTTTTTTTGGTGTAACAGCGGGCGCGGCCGCCGTGGTCGCCGCCGGAAGCGCACACGCGCGCGCCAAACCTGTGCATTCCAGCACGGGCAAGCCGCATGTTTTGCTGCTCATGGCCGACCAGTTCCGCGGCGACTGCCTCGGGGCCGACGGCAACAGGGCCATCCGCACGCCCAACCTCGATCAAATTGCCGGTGAGGGCGTCCGGTTCAGCCGGGCCTATTCGTGTACGCCCACCTGCACGCCGGCGCGGGCCGCCCTGCTTTCCGGCCTTGGTCCGTGGCGCAACGGCATGCTCGGCTACGGCAGGGTTGCCGAGAAATATCCGATCGAAAAACCGCAGGCGCTGCGCGACGCCGGGTATTACACGTTCGGGATCGGCAAGATGCACTGGCATCCGCAACGGAATCTCCACGGGTTTCACAACGTGCTGCTGGACGAATCGGGCAGGGCCGAGTTGCCCGGGTTCCGCAGCGATTACCGTTGCTGGTTCTACCACGAGGCGCCGCTGCTCAATCCCGACGCGACCGGCATCGGCTGGAACGATTACACGTCCGCGCCATACGCGCTGCCCGAGCGGCTCCACCCGACGACGTGGATGGCCGATTGCGCCACGAGGTTCATCAAGGAGTACGACCGGACCGAGCCGTTTTTCCTCAAGGTGTCGTTCGCACGCCCCCACAGCCCATACGACCCGCCGAAACGGTTTTGGAAAATGTACGAAGACGCGGAACTGCCCGCGGCCGCCGTGGGCAAGTGGGCGGACAAATACGCCCCGCGCAACAGCGAAGAAGCCAGCATCTGGCACGGCGCGCTCGGGCCCGAACAGGTCCGCCGGTCCCGCCAAGGGTACTATGGATCCGTCTCGTTTGTTGACAACCAGATCGGGCGAATCATCGAAGCGCTCGACAAGCGCCGGTGGCTCGACGACACGCTGATCGTCTTCACCGCCGACCACGGCGACATGACCGGCGACCACAACCTCTGGCGGAAATCCTACGCCTACGAGCCGTCGGCACGGATTCCGATGCTGCTGCGCGGCCCGATCGAGTTGCAGGGCCCGCGCGGCCAGGTGTGCGCCCGGCCCGTCGAGTTGCGCGACGTCCTGCCAACCTTTATGGAAGCGGTCGGCGCGCCGGGCCGCGAAACTCTCGACGGCAAAAGCATGCTGGCCCTCGCGCAAAACCCCCAAGCCGAGTGGCGCCCGTGGATCGACCTCGAGCACGACATCTGCTACGCGCCCGAAAACCACTGGAACGCCCTCACCGACGGCAAGTTCAAGTTCATCTTCCACGCCAGAGACGGCGAGACGCAGTTGTTCAACCTCGAAAACGACCCCCACGAGCTCAACGACCTCGCCAGCGATGCCCGATACTCGGACGAAGTCCGCAAATGGCGCGCCCGACTCGTCGACCACCTCCAGGAACGCGGCGAGCCCTTCGTCAAGAACGGCGACCTCGCTCTCCGACCCGAAAGCACCCTCTACTCCCCCAACTACCCCGGCTGCTCCTGCCACCCGAAGGCGTAGAAAGTACGTGGATCTCCCGTGCGGAAAAAGCTAGAAAGAGTAAAATCAGCGGCCACAAAACCAATGGCATAGGAGGGGAATCCGCTGCATCGTATGGATCAGAGCCGTAGAGAAGCTCTTGATGGTCTGATGCGCCGTCATTGTCCGAATCCAAGTCCAGGTAGTTTGGCAAGCCATCACTGTCGACGTCGTCGACACCTTCGTCAGAATCCAGGAGCCCATCACCATCGCTGTCAACATCTCTCCAGTTTGGAAGTCCGTCGTGGTCCGGATCATCATCCCCTTCCACTTCGTCCGCTATACCATCCAGGTCCTCGTCCGCTTCGGGAAGCAGCAGGAAGGGTTGACAGGTCGGGCTCCCGGCCTCAATATATTCGAGGTAATTGGAAATACTCATGGCGGCAACATCATTCGGATGGCCGGTTGCCACAGTGCAACCGGGTTCTAAAGACGCCATCGCGTCCAAAAACTCAACCGTCTTATCGCAGTTCAAGTTCACGAAGGGGTAAGCAAGCGGTTCGAAACAATATCCATTGCAGGTGTGGCCCGTGTTCATGAACCCGCGAGCGGGGCTGTAAACGACGGCGAGACTCAAGGTCCCCTGGTCGCCGCCCCATAACGGGCCTTGCGCGTAAACCTCAATGCCATTGCTCACCGTTGCTGCTTCATTATCCCTGTAAGCGCCAGCGATTACATGTCCGCCGCTTCCATTCCACCAATTCGCGACCCATACGTCACTGTCCGGCATGTCTGCGAGGGCTATAGCCGCACCCATAGCCGATGCCTCGACAAAACAATTCCCCACCCCGCTAATGGCCTTGTCATCGAGGTGGGGTAGCCAGATGTGAGGATATTCCCCGTACACGAGGTTGTTATCCGGCCTTCTAAACCACGTCCTGTAAGTCTCCGCCATGGCCTCCAACGCAGACTCGATTGAGGCATCCCACTGAGCCTGCGCTGTTCCCGCCAGAACGGCAGCAGCCGGCGACAAACGGTTTGCCATGTCCGCAATAGTCATGTCAATCGCAGTTATTTCGTATGTCTGATCGGTACCGCGGTCTCCACATTCGGCGTAGCGCTCCGGCATGAGAAAGCCTGTCAGGTTGCGAATGGGTTGCGCCCGCCAACTACGTTCATTCCCAAACCGTGAGGCAAAAACGACAGCAAGGTCCCTGTCGCGCGGCGATTCGAGACGCGTACCTTCAGCCAGTTCACTGATGACCGACATTTCAAAGGAGTTGAGGTTCGGGGTTGCTCCTTCCGTGCAATAGGCGGCAACCACTGCCTGTAATCCGGCGTCAGCCGAGCGATCATCCCTCTCCATTAGCGGATACCACACGCTCTCCTGATCCATGACCAGAACAGTATTGCCTTGAATGCTGTCTTTAGAAATCGAATCACCGGTAAGAGGATCATACAGAAGGGCCGCCGTAGTTACATAGCCCCGGCCGGCATCAGTGAGGAGGAGATACACAGGTTGCTCTTCGTCCCGAAGCTGAAAATACAGGGCTTCTGCGAGAGATTGGTAGGGCGCCTTCCACTCGAGGCCCTTAAGCGCGTTCCAAAGCATCGGTAGCCGCAGGTCTAGCCACGGGTGAAGCACCGCATCGTCGTCATAAAAATCTTGTTGGGCCGTAGCGTTCAACCGGTGATCTGTCCAGTGGAAATCTGCCCATTTGAATTCGGAACCATCGTGCTGAGTCTCGTAGCGAAACGAATCAATGATGTGAGTCCAGACGTCCGTCGAATAGTGATCATCGTTGAGCCTATCCCGGTGCAAGTATTCACCTTGCCAGCCGCCGTAGACAGTGACGATCTGTTCGAACCAGACTGCATCGGCCTGCAAGTAGACTTCGGGATGTTTTACAGCGAGCGAACGCGACGCATAGATCCCGAACTTATACCAAGGGTTCCAGATTGAGTTTTGTGCCGCGTTACGCCAAGCCGCATTATGAATTTCCTCAACGTTCTGAGGACAAATTTCTCCCAGGCCTAGCGACGTATCCATGTCCTGCGTTACATTGTGCAGGGCAAATTCGCCGAGAAAGACATCAAGCGCCCCGTCATCGTTGCTATCATACCCTGGCCGCACGACGATTTCTAGACCATAGGCCTGAATAGAAAACCGTCCATCATTGTCTGTGACATCACGAATGCCCCACGCGGCATTGTGGAGTTGCACGCACACATTGGAAAGAGGTTCGCAATCCTGCAAAATAGTGCCGGTAATGGTGTGAAGGGGTTGCTGTCCATGATCGAAGTAAGTGTAGGACACAGTTGATGCATCGCTGGCTCGTGTGAATTCAGACTTGACAAGGCCAATTCCTCGGGCGAGGATATAATACCCCGTGCCTTCGAGGTAGCTTCCTAACGATGCCGAAGTGGTATCTATGTCGATCCGAACACAGTCATTAAAGTTCTGACCTCCGACTTCCATATTACCCACAGCCGTTATCGAATACAGGGTGCTAAAGTACTCCCACGCTTGAACAGAAGCGAAGGAAGTCGGAAGGCAAATGAGCCAAAAGAACTTGGCCTGATTGCCAATCGGAGCCCCGGCCGGCATGACAGTCAACGTGAGCCCACCCATATTCCGAGCCAGTGTGCCTCCAATGGAGCTGCTCAAGGTTAGACCATTCATGGTAAAGACAAAATCCCACGAACTGTCGTGCGCCTGAGATACGACCCACACAGAATCATGAAAGTCATTGGCCGAGTCGGAGATGTCGTATTTCACACCATGCCCGGGAGTCGTGATGAAGTAGTCGGCAGCAAGATAAGAACCACCATCTTGGGCACTCATCGCCGGCCCGCAGATACCTAAGCCTAAGCACAAAACAGAAAGCGTTCTTAAAGTCCAAGATAACACTTTACTCACGATGGCCTCCCCTTTTTCTTTCCGGCTGCACAATAGGCACTCCCTAGAGACTTACGAGATAGTACATCGGGCTGATAGTAGATGCAAGACTAAAGATGGCCCTCTAATGCAGATCAGATAGCCTACTGGGAATTTCGTTTAATCCGAGTCCCCAAGTATTGACCAACGTGCCACACCGGTTTGCCCGTACCGACCGGCTATTTTGTTGCGGCAGGAGTCAGCTTGTGTGTTGTTTCAAGATTCTTGGTTGAACTTACCCAGAGGTTCTCCCATCGTATAGTGAGTTCGCCGCCAAGGGCCGTCATCGGTAGCACAGTGCGGTCTCCCGGTTGAAGGCTGACCGTGGTGGCATCGGGCGTTTCGGTCTGGAGTGCCGCGGTAAGCGCGGCGGGGCTTTTGTTTTCGATGATGACTTGTGCGCCGTCGGCAGACACGCTGACAGCGCTTTCTATCACCTGCGCGAGTACTTCCTGTTTGCCCCACAGCATCCCGTCAAACCAGGCGATTGTCCGGCCGGCGCGGAGGGCGTCCATTACGCCCTCGACGGAACGTTTTTCGGCGAGGACGAGTGTGGCGGGGGAGTTTTGGGCGTTGCGTGTCTCGTGCATGTCGGAATTGGCGAACAGCGTGAGGTTGTGTTCGATTGCCCAGTCGATCGCCTGCGGGTAGATCCATGTGCCGTGGCTGTAGACGGTGTTCCAGTCTTTGCCGACGACGCCGTTTTTCACTTCGATACCGTGCACGAGCCCTTGCTTGATGGCCCACAGGACGGGTTCGCTGAGTCCCATGTGTGGGTGGGCGTAAATGACAAACGCGTGGGCGTCTTTGGCGAGTTTCGGCCACTCCTGCTGATAAAAGACGGTTGGCTGGCCGTCCGTCAGCGCCCACTTGTGCGGGTCTTTCGGCTGATAGGATGGGTCGAGATTCAGCGCGACGAGATGCTCGCGTTCCTCGAGGCCCGTCTCCATCCCGCGAATCAGCACGAGCCCGAGTTCGTTGGCGCGCGGCAACGCTTCTTCGTAGGACTTGAAGCTGCCGTGGTCGGTGATGGCGATGGCGTCGTAACCGTTTTTCACCGCCTCATCGACCCGCTCGACCGACGTCAGATCTCCGTCGGAATTTTTGGTGTGGTTGTGGAAGTCGCATTTGAGGACTTCATACGCGCCGACGCGGGGAAATCGCGCCGGCGCGGCATCCGTCTCTTGCGCCAAGGCCATCGAGGCAAACGCCGCCAGCAAAACTGCAAGAACTGCGTTGATCCACCTGGACTTCATATCGAGCCTCCTGAGTGCTTCTGTTCGAGAATTCGATGACGTATTCATGCCGCGAAAAGCGGGGACAGTTTATCATGAGGCTTTGTTCGCCCGTAAACGATTAAGATGGGGCGCAGCGTTGGGGCCGCGAAAAGCGGGGACAGGCACGCTTTTTCCGAACTGCCGGAAAAAGCGAGCCAGTCCCCGTTTTTCGCTCAAGTTTGTTTTACAGACCTACTTTCCTCGGAATATGTCTTCGTTGAGGATTTCGCTGTCGACGTCGCGGTGTTGGAGCGTCATCACCGGCTCGCCGTTCTGCCGCTCCACTTGCACAAGCAGAAAACCGCCGACGACCTGCATGTACTGGTGCTCGGGCAGGAACTCTTCTTTGGGCCAGCCGCCGGCGTGTTCGTCGCTCGCGGCGCCGCACGAATATTCGTGCAGGCCCGTCTCGTCGTCGATCGAGAAATACTGCCAATGCCGGTCGCCGTTCAGCACGACCATGTTTTTCCGGCTTGCGAGAAACTGCCGCAACTCGTCGCCTTCGTGTTTAAACCCCTTGTTCGAGTGGTTGTCGTTCTTGTTGGGCCGGTCGGGGCCGACGAGCGGCGTCGGGCTGATCAGGACGCGGAACGCCGCGTCCGATTCGTCGACCGTCTTTTTGAACCACGCCTTTTGCTCGGCGCCCCAGATGGTTTTTTCGGGCCCGTCGGGCATGGTGTTGCGGCTGCGGTAGTCGCGGCCTTCCACGAGCCAGATCTGGA
This sequence comes from Candidatus Hydrogenedentota bacterium, assembly GCA_026387845.1. GTDB lineage: Bacteria > Hydrogenedentota > Hydrogenedentia > Hydrogenedentales > SLHB01 > JAPLKX01. Next base: position 10,659 of record JAPLKX010000029.1, read on the forward strand.
GGTCTTTGCCCCAGCGAAACGTTCTGTACGTTGGCGGCTGAATGGGCACTTGTTCAAGAAAGATTCCCTGCCCCTGTTCAAACGTGAATTCGCCCATAAAGCGTGTTTCCATCCCCGGCCAGCAGTCGTTCATCCAGGTATCGTGGTCGTCTTTCATGAAATACGACGGTATAAACCGGTGGAACTCGACAGCGTTGGGCAGGCTGTAAATCCGCTGCCAGTGCCACCGCGCCAGCGCCTGGGTTTTGGCCAGCTTGTCGTAATAAACAATGTCGCCGGTGTGGACATAAAAATCCGGTTTCAGCGCCTGCATTGCCGGATAGATCTTGAAGCCTTTTCCCGGCGAATCCATGTGAGCGTATTCGTGGCACGTCGTCACGGCGAACGTCACGTTGGCCTCTGCGTCGGGGGCCGGCGCCGTCTTGAAGCTGCCGGTTATCAATGCGGCGGGTTCGGCCATACCCGGGGCGCGTGATTGAAACCGGTACTCGTACAGGGTGGCAGGCTTGAGATCGGCCAGTTGGATCTGTCGCGTGCAGTCTCGCGCCACGTTTACCGGCGCCCAGTCCAGCGTTGTCCAGTCGGCGCTCGCCTCGGCCTTATAAGCGAGGCGGACGTCGCCCGTCGCGCCCGGCGCGGCGCCCTCGAGCGTGTCCACCGACCCGCCCGCCGGATACTCGACCACCGGAACCCGATCCGGCCGCGCTTTCTCGTTCTCCTCGAGCTTCCCCGTGAGCGGGTTGCGATACAGGACCTCGGGCAAGCCGCCCTCGACGCCCACCCGCTCGGGCGCGCGCGTCAGCCGCGCCCACAGGATGGCCTCGGTGTCGGTCACCTCGCCCACTTTCACGCCCGTGGTGAAGAATGGGCCTTCCGCCATAGCACCGCAGGCCGCGCTAAGTAAAAGGGACATAAGCGACATAAAGGACCTAAACGACGGGCGTCTCTGGCCGGCGGCGGAGTTACGCATTCAGTTTGCCTCCGGGCGGGATTTTTGCACCGCAATCGTTTGCCCACTGTTCCCATGCATTGTATAACTCGACAGCCCTTGGCCGGTTTTTGTCGACGAGGTTATTCAGTTCGGTCCGGTCGGCTTCGATATCGTACAGTTCCCATTGTCCGTCTTTTGTTGCGACGAGTTTGGAGTTGCCCTCGCGCACGCCGCGGTTGCCGAAATGCTCCCAGTAGAGGCGCGGGTGGGGCTCGCGCGTTCTTCCCTCGAACACCGGCATGAGACTCCTGCCCACCAGCGGGGTTATGGGCCGGCCCGCGTACTCGCGCGGATATTCGGCGCCCGCCACCTTGAGGCACGTCGCCATTACGTCGGTGATGTGCGCGACCTGGCGCGTCAACGCGCCGGTTTGCCGGATGTGCGACGGCCAGCGGGCGATCAGCGGCGTCGAAATGCCGCCCTCGTGAATCCAGTGCTTGAACAGGCGGAACGGCGTGTTGCTGGCGTTCGCCCACGGCCGCTCGTACGCCCGGAACGACCCCCGCTCGCCAGCCCGCGTCCCCGCCTTGTGGAGCTTGCGGTTGTCGGTATTTTCATGGCACCCGCCATTGTCCGACATGAACAGGATCAGCGTGTCGTCTTCGATCCCTTTTTTTCGCAACGTGTCGAGGACGCGGCCGATGCCCTGATCCATCCG
>JAPLKX010000144.1 GCA_026387845.1 Candidatus Hydrogenedentota bacterium
AGATACGAAAATGAGTGCAGTCTTGTAGGTCCGAATTCCGATTCGGACCAGGTGGAGCGGTCCGATTCAGAGATCGGACCTACGAAAGCACCGTGGCAATAGAGCCTATGACTTCTGCAATTAGACACTAGCACACTATCCGGCGACTGCCACTCGTGAATACGCCGGCGCAGATAGGCGTATTAAGTTTTGTTTGCACGCGAGTGTGCTGCTAGAATGGGGGTGGTGAGGAAAAGACGCAATGGACGCTCAAGAGGCGACTCGTAAGTTCAAGCAGGCCGAAGCCCTGTACGCCAACCACAGATATGAAGAGGCGCTCCAACTCCTTGAAGCCCTCGACCTGAACTTCCCAAACACCAAAAACATCCTCTACCCCATGGCGCTGTGCCTGGCCGCGCTTGGCAAGAAGGCCGAGGCATCTGCCGCATGCGACACCCTCGATATGCTCCAGGACAACCGCGCGCAGGCGCTGCGCGCCAAACTGGGGGCCGCCGTCCAAGACGACGACCCCGGCATGGGGCTGGACGCCAATCTCCTCGGCGACTTCGACCGGCCCGCGCCAAAGCGGCCCGCCCCGGTGCAAGCGCCGAGCCGAATGCCGTTGTACGCGGGGATCGGCGGGTCCGTGGCGGTCGTTGTACTCCTCGGCGCGTTGCTGTACACGGGCGTGCTCGGGAAACTGCTGCCGGCGCGTGAAACCGTCGAATCCGCGCTGGGAAAAATCGCTGCCGTCTCATCTTCCACAAATGCCTGCTCGGGCATGTTCACGGCGGAAGGCAACATCACCCAGCCCATGGCCATGAAGCTCACGTGTTCCGGTGATTTCGATTTCCTGGTGAAAGCCGACAAGCCCATGTACCTCATCAATGCCGCTATCGTCATGGAAGGCACTCAGGGGGGCATGACCCAATCGTTCAAGGTCGTGTGCGACGGAGCCACCATGTTTCAGGAAGTGAACATGATGGGGAAGGTCATGGTCATGAAAATGCCGGTACCTCCAGGCGCCGGCCAGAAAATGAATCCCGCGGAAATCCTGAACATGATCAAACAAGTGGGCGAGATCAAACTCGAAAAAGACGAGACCGTCGACGGCTCGCCCGCCTACGTATTCAGCCTCATACCGTCCCCGACAACCGAGCTGCCACCCGGATTACCCAAACCCGGTGACATCAAGATAACCGTCGTCAAAGAAACGGGCATGCCCGCACTCATCGAGGTCAAAGATGAAGCCGGCGCCACGATGCTCAAAGCGTCCACCTCGAGAATTGTCGTAAACAGCCCCTCATCCCCCGACAAATTCAAATACACCCCGCCCGCCGGCGTCAAAGTCATGGATATGAGTGACGCCCAAAAAATGATGCCATTCCCCATGCCGGGCATGTAAGGTCCTCACGCGCTCCCAGCGATTTCAAAATAAACTTAAGCGAAAAGCGGGGACAGGCACGCTTTTTTCAAACTGCCGAAGCGAAAAGCGGGGACAGGCATGCTTTTTTCAAACTGCCGAAAAAAGCGAGCCAGTCCCCGTTTTTCGCGGCCCGGCGGGATGCCGCGTTTTTTAAAGAAAAAATCGCATCAGGCACGATTGAACCGCAGCCTCATGTAGAAAATCCCCCCATACCTATGCGAAAATGGCCGTCTTGGGGCCGGGTAGACCGGCGGCGCCGGGAAAAAGGACTGATTGGAGCTGAGCAATGACGACAGTCGAACCCTACAAGCCGAAAAACCATGTCCGCATTGTCACGGCCACGTCGTTGTTTGACGGGCATGACGCGGCTATCAACATCATGCGGCGCATCCTCCAGGATTCCGGCGCTGAAGTAATCCACCTCGGCCACAACCGGTCCGCTGAAGAGATCGTCAATGCGGCGGTTCAGGAAGACGTCCAGGCCATCGCCGCCAGTTCCTACCAGGGCGGCCACATGGAGTTCTTCCAATACATGATCGACCTGCTCAAACAACGGGGCGCGCCCCACATCAAAGTGTTCGGCGGCGGCGGCGGCGTTATTGTGCCCAGGGAAATCGAGCAGATCGAAGCCATGGGCGTCGCCAAGATTTTCTCGCCCGAAGACGGCCGCCGCATGGGCCTCCAGGGGATGATCAACATGCTGCTTGAAACGGCAGATTTCTCGCTGGACAACGAGGGCGTGGCTGAGCTTGCTCCCGAGTTGCACCCCGGCAACAGCCGCGTCATCGCCTCCTACATCACCGCCATCGAAGAAGCCAAGGCCATCTCCAACGGCCGGCTGAAGTCGCTCATGGACGCGCTGATGAAGCGCATCTGCCGGAACATCCCCATTTTCGGCGTTACCGGCACGGGCGGCGCCGGGAAAAGCTCGATGGTCGACGAACTCGTCACACGTTACCTCAATGACTTCGCCGACAAGACCGTCGCCGTCGTGTCCATTGACCCGTCGCGGCGCAAATCCGGCGGTGCCTTGCTCGGCGACAGGATCCGAATGAACGCCGTCCACCGCGACAGGGTCTACATGCGGTCGCTGGCCACCCGGGGCAGCCGCGGCGAAGTGTCCGACGCGCTTGCCGAAGCCCTCACGGTCCTGCGCGCGGCCGGGTTTGACTGGATCATCGTCGAGACCGCCGGGATCGGCCAGGGCGACGCGGCGATCGTGCCGCACGTCGACGCGACCGTCTATGTCATGACGGCGGAATTCGGGTCGGCATCGCAGTTGGAAAAAATCGAGATGCTCGATCTCGCCGATTTCGTCGCCATCAACAAGTTCGATCACCGCGGCGCCGACGACGCGCTCCGCGACGTCCGAAAACAATACCAGCGCAATCACCGCCGGTTCGACGAGAAGCTCGAAGACATGCCCGTGTTCGGGACGATCGCCTCGAAATTCAACGACGACGGCGTCACCGCACTGTACCAGGCCGTCGTCAAAATCATGAATGACCGTACCAAGTGCGGGTGGGCCTCCTCGATACCTGCCGTCGATCGCAAGTTGCCTTCCTCGAAAACGGTCATCATTCCGCCGGAGCGGGTCCGTTATCTCGCTGAAATCGCCGACACCGTTAACCGATACCACAAAAAGGCCAATCAACAGGCGGCCCTGTTCCAAAAAGTATGGCAACTCGAAGCCGCCGAAGACGCACTCGCCGAGACCCACGACGCGGCACGCAGCGTCGTAAAAGGCAAGCGGCAGGCCCTCGCCCGCGAACAATCTCCCGAGTGCGAGCATCTGCTCGAGCAGTATCAGTCCCTGCGCGATTACTATAACCAGGACGAGATCGTCTACACGGTCCGCGGCAACGAAATCCGGACCCCCGTCCATCGCCCCAGCCTGGCGGGCATCAAGGTGCCCCGCGTCGCGCTGCCCAGGTACGACAACCCCGGCCAGTTGCTCAAGTGGCTGCTCAAAGAAAACCTCCCCGGCTTCTTCCCATTCACGGCCGGCGTGTTTCCATTCAAGCGGGACGACGAAGACCCGACGCGGATGTTCGCGGGCGAAGGCGGGCCATCGAGAACCAACCAGCGGTTCAAGATGCTCTCCGAAAACCACGAGGCCACCCGGCTGTCCACCGCGTTCGATTCGGTCACGCTCTATGGCCAGGACCCCGACGAACAGCTCGACGTCTACGGGAAAGTCGGCAACAGCGGCGTGTCCGTCTGCACGCTCGATGATATGAAAATCCTGTTTGACGGATTTGACCTCTGCGCGCGCAACACCAGCGTGTCCATGACGATCAACGGCCCCGCCCCCATTATGCTGGCGCTATTCTTCAACACCGCCATCGAGCAGACACTCGACCGGATCTCCAAAGAGTATGGCCGGCCGCTCAGCGAAGGCGAATGCGACCGATTCAGGAAATGGACACTCGAAACTGTCCGCGGCACGGTTCAGGCCGATATCCTCAAGGAGGACCAGGGACAAAACACGTGCATTTTTGCCGTGGATTTCGCGCTCAAAATGATGGGCGACATCCAGGAGTATTTCAT
>JAPLKX010000762.1 GCA_026387845.1 Candidatus Hydrogenedentota bacterium
CCGGTGACGATTCCGAGCACGCTTGGTTTGCCATAAACAAGCCATTCGGTGAACATCCAGGTAAGGGCCGCAAAGGATGCGGCGAGGTGTGTGTTCATCATGGCCATGCCGGCCTGGGCGTTTGCGGCGAGAGCACTGCCCGCATTGAACCCGAACCAGCCCACCCACAGCATTCCTGCGCCGGCCACGGTCGTGGGAAGGTTGTGGGGCGGCATGGGCTCGACTCCGTAGCCTTTGCGCTTGCCCAGCACGATCGCGCAGACCAACGCGGAAAATCCCGCGCTGATATGGACCACAATGCCGCCGGCAAAATCGAGTACGCCCATGACGTCGCCCATGAAAGATCCCGGCCCGCCCCACACCGCATGCACCAGCGGCACGTAGACGAGAGTGGACCAGAGGGCGGTGAACCACAACATCGCGCTGAACTTCATCCGCTCGGCGAACGCCCCTACGATGAGGGCAGGCGTGATGATGGCAAACGTGAGCTGGTAACAGAAGAAGACCGATTCGGGGATCCGGCCCGTCATGGTCTGCGCGTTTACGCTACGCAACATGAACTTGCCAAGCCCTCCAACGCACGAGCGCAAGTTCAGGACGCCTTCGGACATGCCAGCCGAATCAAAGGACAGGCTGTAGCCGTACGCGGTCCAGATGACCGTGATGAGGGCCGTGATCGAGAAGCATTGCATCAGCACCGACAGGACGTTCTTCGACCGGACCAGCCCGCCGTAAAACAGTGCCAGGCCCGGCAGCGTCATGAACAGGACCAGCGCGGTCGATACCAGCATCCAGGCGGTGTGGCCGGAATCGGGGGTGACAGTTTCCTGTGCCCAGGCCGGGAATGCCGTCGCTGTACCTGCCGCCAGCGCAACTCGAGCCAGACTGCCGCCTATGGATTTTTCGCGCATGTTACCCTCCTCGTCGCGAGCCATGGTAAATCGGACCAATTAGAATTGTGCAGATTAGCCGGACAACGGGGGGTGCGTCGTTTCGAGCCGGCTCCAGTCCCACCCGCCTCCACTACGCTGAGAGCAAGCCGCGGGCCACGACACGACCGCCCACGCCAAAGCCGGTGAGTAAACAACCGGGCGCGGCGCCCGGCATAGTCGTGTTGGAGTTGCGCAATCCATTGCAGCGCAAGGAGTTGCCGCACCAGGAGGCCCAAACCCGCCAGATTTTCACTAGGAGCGCAAGCAAGCCGTGGTGGGAGGCGCCCGCGTTCACTCGGGGAAACATTACGGTAAGATTTGGGTTAAGAAAGTTACCTAAGCGTAGGTTTTTGTAAATGGGGAAACTGGACATGAATGACCTTGTTGTGGCTGCATGCCCTTGTGAGCGGTATAATCTTCCGGCTGGCGTCTCACCGGCAAGGGGTAAAACGCCTGAAATCACAGGATTTAGCGGCCTGTTGTTTTATTGGGCGGGGTGAGCGTCTAGCACAAGCGCGGGCAGTGGCTGTGGCAGGTGCGTGGCTGGACCTATTTGGCACAGCACTTGCGTTGATGGAGTGAATCCGGCAGGGTTTGTGTATCAACAGCAGGTCTTTCCGCGGCGGCGCGGTTGAAGACAACGGGGAGGCAGGATTCGTGAAAAAGGTTGAAGCGATTATCAAGCCGTTCAAGCTGGAGGAAGTGAAGGAAGCGTTGGCGGGTGTGGGCGTTCAGGGCCTGACGGTGACGGAAGTGAAGGGTTTCGGCAGGCAGAAAGGCCACAAGGAGCTTTACCGCGGTGCGGAGTACGTGGTGGAGTTTCTTCCGAAGGTGAAGCTGGAGGTGGTGGTGCCGGACGGGAAGCTGAAGGACGTGGTGGAGGCGATCGTGAAGTCGGCATCGACGGGCCGGATAGGCGACGGGAAGATTTTTGTTAGCACGGTCGAGGATGCGATCCGAATCCGGACGGGGGAATCGGGCGAGATCGTAGTGAGTTAATCGGTTTGCGCGGGCAGACGTGAAAGGTTTAAAGGACACGATCATGAGAAAAGATATGAATCCGCAAGACGTGGTGAAGTTTTGCAGGGACAACGGTGTGAAGTTTGTAGACCTGCGCTTCATGGATTTCCCGGGGCTGATGCAGCATTTCACGGTGCCGGTCGCGGAACTCAAGGAGGACTCGTTCGAGGAAGGGTTCGGGTTTGACGGGTCGAGCATCCGGGGTTGGCAGAGCATCCATGAGAGCGACATGCTGGTGCTGCCGGACCCGCGTACGGCGGTAATGGACCCGTTCTGCGCGCTGCCGACGATGATGATGTACTGCAACATACTCGACCCGATCACGAAGGAGCGGTATTCGCGGTGCCCGCGGTGCATTGCACAGAAGGCGGAGAATTACCTGCTCTCGACGGGGATTGCGGACACGGCGTATTTCGGGCCGGAAGCGGAGTTTTTCATTTTCGACGACATCCGGTTCGATCAGACATCGCACTCGGGCTATTACTTCATTGACAGTGTGGAGGGCATCTGGAACAGCGGCCGGGATGAGAAACCGAACCTGGGGTACAAGCTGCGGTACAAGGAGGGGTATTTTCCTCTTCCTCCGGCGGATTCGCAGAACGATCTTCGCGCGGAGATGGTGGACATCATGACGCAGTGCGGGCTGGAGGTCGAGGCGCACCACCATGAGGTGGCGACGGCGGGGCAGGCGGAGATCGACCTTCGGTTCGACTCGTTGACGAACATCACGGACAAGCTGATGCTGTACAAATATATTGTGAAGAACACGGCGCTGCGCCACGGGAAGACGGTGACGTTCATGCCGAAACCGCTGTTCCAGGACAACGGGTCGGGGATGCACACGCACCAGAGCCTGTGGAAAAAGGGTAAGAACCTCTTTGCGGGCGACAAGTATGCGGGGATCAGCCAGGAGTGCCTGTGGTACATCGGCGGGCTTCTCAAACATGCGAACGCGTTGGTTGCGCTCACCAACCCGACGACAAACTCGTTCAAGCGCCTGGTGCCGGGATTCGAGGCGCCGGTGAACCTGGCGTATTCGAGCAGGAACCGGAGCGCGTGCGCGCGGATCCCGATGTATTCGCCGAGCCCGAAGGCGAAGCGTGTGGAGTGGCGTGTGCCGGACGCGTCGTGCAACCCGTATATGGCGTTTTCGGCGATGCTGATGGCGGGCATAGACGGGATCCAGAACAAGATCGATCCGGGTTCGCCGCTTGACAAGGACCTATATGACCTGCCGCCGGAAGAGAAGGCGTTGATCCCGCAGGTGCCGGGCAGCCTGGGGGAAGCGCTGGATCACCTCGAGAAGGATCACGAGTTTTTGTTGAAGGGGGACGTGTTCACGAAGGACGTGATCGAAACGTGGATCCGGTACAAGCGTGACAATGAGGTGCTGGCGTTGAGTCTGCGGCCGCACCCGTACGAGTTCTTCTTGTATTACGACATTTGATTGAAGCCGGAAAGTCCAAAAAAGGGACATAAGGGACCCAAAGGACCTAGGTTCCCGTTTCAACGATTGTCAAGAGAGGCAAAGAGCCCCGGATCCCCACGTAAGAAACGCGGCAAGATGCCGCGTCTACGTTTGCGGCCAATGTAGAAGCGGCATCTTGCCGCTTGCGGTCTCGCTGCGTCGCATCAAGAGACCCACCGTGTTCACACCAAGACCCCGGGATGGCGGAATGGCCTGC
>JAPLKX010000385.1 GCA_026387845.1 Candidatus Hydrogenedentota bacterium
GAGGAAGCCGGCAAACAACAGCCAGGCGGGGAACAACAGCCGGAAGGTCAAGAGGATGGCAGCACTGAAGAAGAATAAGCAGGCGTTGAACGCGGTGTTGGAGGCGGTTTCGGCGGGGAGCAGTTTTCTTGTGACTTCGCATACGAACCCGGACGGCGACTCGATCGGCAGCATGCTTTGCGTGTATCACCTGCTTCGCGCGCTGGGGAAGCGGGACGTACTGTGTGTCAGCGAGGGTCCGGTGCCGCGGAATTATCAGTGGCTGCCGGGCGCGTCAGAGATTGTTACCGATTCCGTGTGCAGCAAGCCGGTTGACGTGGCGATTGTAGTGGACGTGGCGCGGACGGACCGGCTGGGCCGGGTGCGGGAATCTGTGGCAAAAGCGGGCAAAGTGATTGTAATCGACCATCATCTTGAAGATCGCCCGGACGGCGACATCCGTTTTGTAGATTCTACGTACGGGGCGGTCGGCGAGATGGTCGTCGAGCTTTTCATGGCGGCGGGCGCTCCGCTGAGCCGTGACGCGGCCGAGTGCGCGTATGTATCGATCATCACGGACACGGGCGGTTTCCGGTTTGCCAACACGACCGCGCGGTCGCACCGGATAGCGGCGGCGCTGCTCGATGCGGGCATCAATGTGCCGGAGATCTCGAGCCGGGTGTTCGACGAGTTGTCGATGCCGAAGTTCAAACTGCTGACGCGGGTGCTCGAGCGGATGCGTTGCGACGCGGGGGGGCGCGTGGCGTACTCGACGCTGACGGCGGCGGACATCAAAGGGGCGTCGGCGGAACTGGAGGATTTCAGCGGGCTGGTGGATTTCGCGCGGAACATCCGCGGCGTGGACGTGGGGATTTTGTTTCGCGAGGTGAATGAGCACTCGACGAAAGTGAGCGTGCGGTCGCACAGCACGTTCAACAGCGCCGGCTTCCTGCGCAAGTTCGGCGGCGGCGGGCATTCGGGCGCGGCGGGCGCGACGCTCGAGTTGCCGCTCGATGAGGCGTGCGCAGTCGTGCTGAAGGAAATCCGGCGGGAACTCGACGGGGACGGCCAGGCGCGTACGAAATGAACGGAATCCTGTTGGTAGACAAGCCGGCGGGCATCACGTCGCACGACGTGGTGGATCGGATTCGTCGCGCGGCGGGGACGCGCAGAGTGGGCCATACGGGCACGCTTGATCCGGGTGCGACGGGTTTGCTGGTGTTGTGCCTGGGCGCGGCGACGCGGCTGTCGGAGCACTTGACGGGCCTGGACAAGGTCTACGAGGGTGCGATGCGGCTGGGGATCGTCACGGATTCGTACGACATGGACGGGAAGGTTGTAGCGGAGAGCCCGGTGCCGGCCCTGACGATGGGGGAGATTCAGCAGGCCTGCGACCGGCTTACGGGCGACCTTATGCAGGTGCCGCCGATGGTGAGCGCGGTGAAGGTGGGCGGCGAGCGGCTTTATAAGCGGGCGCGGCAGGGCGAGGTGGTGGAGCGGGCTGCGCGGCACGTGACGGTGCGGGAATTCCGGGTGCTGAGCTATGAGGCGCCGGACGCGCAGATTCGGGTGAAATGCACGCGGGGCACGTACGTGCGAAGCCTGTGCCATGACGTAGGCCAGGCGCTGGGCTGCGGCGCCATATTGGCGTCGTTGCGCCGGACGTTCGTAGGCCATTTCAGCGTCGAGGATGCGCTGCCCGTTGACCAGTTTACCGGCCCCGATCATGTGGCGTCCCGGCTGAAACCCATCGAGACGGCGCTGACACTGCCGTCGGTGACGGTGCGTTCGGCGTCGCGTGGCGCGGTCATATCGGGGGCGGCGGTGAATCCGGACGATTTGGTGAGCGGCTGCCCCGTCAGCAAAGGGTGGGTGCAGGTGAAATCGGAATCGGGCCGGTTGCTGGCGCTGGGCGAGGTGAATGTTGGTCCCACGGGCCTTTGGATACATCCGAAGCGGGTTTTTGTCGAATAAGTTGGAATCAGCGGCGGCCATGCCATGAGAATCATTGAAAACCTCTGGGACTGGCAGGGGTCGTTTCCCGGGCTGGTGCTGACGGTGGGCAGCTTCGACGGGGTCCACCTCGGCCACCGCCGAATCCTGTCGATGGTGACCGAGTCGGCCCGCAAGATGGGCGGGACTTCCGGGCTGATGACGTTCCGGCCGCATCCGCGCGAGTTTTTCGCGCCGGCCAGCCCCCCAAACCTGTTAACGCCGGACGCCAAGAAGTTTGCGCTGATTGACGAGTCGGGGGTGGATGTGCTTTTCGTGCTGCCGTTTGAGGCGCGCGTGGCCAACATGGACCGCCGGGAGTTTGTGACGGAAATCGTTCATGGCCGGTGCAAGGCGGTGCAGGTGGTGGTGGGCCACGATTTCCGGTTTGGGCGGGAGGCGCTGGGCGATTATCACTATCTGAAGCGGATGGGCCCGCACCTGGAATTCGACGCGATCCAGGCGCCGCCACTTTATATCGAGGGCGAAAGAGTAAGCAGCACGGCGATCCGGGAAAGCCTGTTGCAGGGCGACTTGGACAAGGCGCGCCTGTTTCTGGGCCGGCCGTACTCGATTGTGGGGGAGGTGATTCAGGGCCGGGGCGTGGGCCATGAACTGGGTTTCCCGACGGCCAACATCGCCCCCTATCATACGGCGGTCCCTGCCCAGGGGGTGTACGCGGCGCAGGTGAAATTCGGAAACCAAACGCTTCCGGCGGCGGTCAATATCGGCATAGCCCCTACGATTCGCCAGGAAGTGATGCTGATCGAGGCGCACGTGCTAGGTTTTTCCGGCGATTTGCGCGGGCGCCGGATTGAAGTGGTGTTTCACAAGCGGCTGAGGCCGGAACGGCGGTTTGCGACGCGGCTCGAACTTGCCGCGGCAATAGGCGAAGACGTGGCCGCGGTTCGAAACTGGTTTTTGGGCGGGGCCGCGCCCGAAGAAGCGCCAATTGAATAAAAGCGGACCGCTGGATTAGTACATAAACAATGATCGTTGCACCGGCGGCCGCTCATTGTTAATAATGGCGTAGTTTCCCGGTGGAACCCAGGGGGCGGCTGACGGTGTTAAACACATCTCGGGATCTCGAACGGCAGAAGGTTGGCGCGTTGACGCGCAAATGGCTAATTCCCGTCATTGTGGCCGTATGCGTTGCGGGGTGCTCGACCACCCATTACGCCAAGTCGGCCGATAAAGAGGCCTACCGGGTTCTGGCGGAAAAGACGCCGGCCGTGCCGGGCATGGATCCCAACTTCACAATCGAGTCGCAACCGGTGCCGCCGCTGGATGGCCTGCCGGCTGCCGAGGAGTCGCCGCCGTTTTTGGGTGAAGCGGGCGCTGGCGAAGCGGGCGGGCGCATCCTGTCGCTGGAAAAGGCGCTCGAACTGGCCGTCAAGCACAACCGGCAGTACCAGAACCAGAAGGAATCGCTGTACCTTCAGGCGCTCTCACTGACGCTTGAGCGCCATCGGTATACGCCCATTTTCAGCGGGACCGGCGAGGCGGCGTATGGGCGCACCACGCAAGACGTCGAAGAATCTGACATGATCGCACGGCTGACCCAGGAGGCCCCGGAACTCATCGGGGAGTTGGGCGCGCTGACCGGCACGCCGGCGGACCTGCTGTTGGCGTACGGCGACCTGGTGGAGGAGGCGGGAACGGCAGCGGGACTTACAGAGACGAGGACGCGCATCGTCGAGGAGCGGGACGTTTCGGGCGGTACGGATTTTGGGGTGGACCTGTTGCTGAAGGGCGGCGGGCGGATCGCGGTGGAC
>JAPLKX010000154.1 GCA_026387845.1 Candidatus Hydrogenedentota bacterium
CGGGTCGATGTCCAGGTTAAACAGTTGCGTCTTGTTGACCTTGGGATACCGGATCAGCTTCCACGGCCCGACGCGGACCGCCCGCTGAACGTCCCGGTACGCCAGGAAGATCGTGTTGCGCACACTATCCTGCTCGCCCCGGATCACCGGCGCCAGGCTCTTCCCCTCGATTCCGGCCGGCGCCGGCGCACCCACCAACTCGCACAACGTCGGGAAAACGTCAAACAGGTAGGCAAACGCATCCACCCGTTTCCCGCGCGGTATCTGCGGCCCCGAAAAAATCAGCGGCACACCCATTGAATGCTCGTACAGGTTCTGCTTCCCCATCAGGCCGTGGCTGCCGATGGCAATGCCCTGATCCGACGAGAACAAGATGATCGTGTTCTCATATTCGCCGCAATCCTTGAGCGCTTTAAAGATCCGTCCAAACTGCCCGTCCATGTACGTGATCACCGCGTAATAGTCGCGCAAATGCTGGCGGATTTCCCGCTCAGTCCTCGGCCAGGCCGCCAACTGCTCGTCCCGGATCTCCAACTCCCCGTTATCGAACGGGTGGCGTGGCAAAAAATTCGGCGGCAACGGGATTTTATCTACGTCGTACAGGTCCAGGTACTCCTTCGGGGCGACCCGCGGGTCGTGCGGCTCAGGGCCCGCCACGTACATGAAGAACGGCCGCGATTTGTCGCGCCTGCCCAGAAAATCGATTGCAGAGTCCGCCACATGCTCGCCCGGCAAACCTTCCCGCCGTACAAGCTCGTCGCAGTTCTCCGGTAACGGCCCCTTGTGCTGTTTAGGCTTTACGTAGTGGCTCTCCTCAAAAAGTGCCTGGACCTCGGTGTCCGTGTTGCCCATCTTGCCCACATGGAACGTCTGATATCCGGCGGACTTCATGCTCGACGGCAGATTGCCAAAACCCGGCGGCAGGTCACGCACCGAGAACCACGACCGGCCCCGCAGCACCATCATCCGGCTCGGCAAACACACCGCACCGCTGAACCCGCCCATGCAATAGGCGTTCGAAAACACCACACCGCCCCGCGCCAACTCATCCAAATGCGGCGTGCGGATGTGCGGGTTGCCAAGCGCCCCAACCGTATCTTCCCGCTGATCATCCGTCAGAATAAACAGCACATTCGACCGCTTTGAATCGGCGTGGGCAGAGCCGCCCCGCGCCACGGCCAATGCCGCGCCGGCGGCTGCTAACTCCGCCAGAAATTTCCGCCGGGTTCCCGTGATTGGGCCTCCTTGGCTTTTTGACGCGTGCTGTTATGCGTAAAGTGTTAGATATAGCGCAAAACATTTGGGACAATTGGGACGGTTGAGACAATTGGGACGGTCTGCGTTTGTCCGGCGATCAGCCTTTCGGGAAGAACGGAAACAACGCCCTGATTTCGTCCTCATCGGGCTGACTGCCATACTCGCAGATCTCGAACGATTCGACGTACTCGATCTTGCCCGCCTGCTCCTGTCCGTACCGCTTGACGAGCGCCGCGTTATCCTTCTCCGGCGATCGTTTCATCCGCGCCTTGAACATCTCGAGCATGAACTGTTTTGCTTTTTCGGGCTCTTTGGGCACCATCTGCTGCATCTTCGCCATCCACGGCAGCCACTCGAGGAACTGGGACTGAATCTTGCTCAAGGCCTCGAACTTCTTGTCCGCCGTGTCTCCCACGTCCACCATAATGTCCGCTTCAAACGGATACGGTTTCTGGAACGAGTCTTCCGTGTACAGATAGACGGGGTTTTTCTCGAGCGGCGGGGTGTCCGGGCAGATGTAGGGCACGGCCACCATGTACGCCCCGTCTTGGACGAGGATGCTGGTATACCGGTGGTCGGGGTGGTAGTCGTTTGGCCGCGGCGCTATCACCACGTCCGCTTTCCACTCCCGCACGAGCCGGATCAACTCTTTCCGGATCTCGAGCGTCGGTTCCAGCTCGCCGTCGTGATGGTCGAGCACCTGCGTCGTTACGCCCAACACCTTCGCCGCGTCCTGCACCTCGGCCGTCCGCCGTTGCGCAAGCGGGCCCCCCGCCATCGCATAATGGCCGATGTCGCCGTTCGTCACCGACACAAATTTCACCTGGTGGCCCAGCGCAGACCATTTCGCCGCCGTCCCGCCAACCTTCAGCTCACAGTCGTCCGGGTGCGCGCCAAACGCGATGATGCGCAGCGGCTTCCCTGCACTCGACGGTTCCGCCGCGCCCCCAGTCGCACTAAAAACAATCAACATGACCGTAGCCATAACAACCGCTGTCCTGGCCATTTTGTGTCCTCCTTTCGCGCCGTTCCTTTGCCTACTGCGACCCATTTGCGCTTGTTCCGCCCACGATAGGCCCTTGAACACCAGAATGCAACGCCCAAAACCCGCCGTCTTTCCCTACCCGCCCGTTCGGTTAGACCACTAGCCTCACCGGCTCGGAGATTATAATGCCATTTCCCACGCCTACGCAGAATCCGGGGTTTTGGTGCCCAAGTTGTACCTATAAGGCTGCTACATTGTACCGATTGTCATTATAGGTGATCGCCGAGAAAAAATGTTTTGCTTGCCAGAAAACCGCAAACAGCGCTAAAATACCTCTGCGTTTTGCGTAT
>JAPLKX010000766.1 GCA_026387845.1 Candidatus Hydrogenedentota bacterium
CACCGGCCGCAGTGCCAGGGCCGCAGCACCGGCTCCCAGGACCTTGAGGAAGTCACGACGACGAAGGCTTTGCATGCTCATTAGCGAACTCCATGTCACCTGGTCGGAGTAGGGACACGGGTTGCCCCGTGCCCTTCCACGCATCCCGGCGAGCGGAACTACCGCACCGGGCTCTTGCCTTGGATCCTGACGCGCAGGCGCTGGTCAAGCGTCGACGCTCTCATCACCCCACTGCGATTGGCCTTCGCACCAGAATCCGTCGTCTGGCTGTCGCAGATAACACCCGATGACGCCCGTCACTCGTTCTGCAGACCCCGGACGGAGTTTCGTGAAGCACAATTCTGCCCAAATTCACCGCGTGTAACCCAATCTATTCTGTGTGGCGGATTGCTGCTACAATACTGCCACGCACAGCCGAACCTGCAAGAAGCAACCACCAACAATCGGGCGAAAGGCGGTCACTATGAAGACAATCTCGCCACGGCTGCTTGCACTCACCGCCCTCCTGTTGGCGCCGCTGGCTGCGCTGCACTCAGCCGAACTTCTGGCTTCCGAAGCCGTGGAAAAAACGCGGGACGACCTGGAACGCCTGGCGTTCAGCGATCCGGCCAACGTGACGCCGATGCCAGCGTGGGCGGTGGGGCAGGCGAGTCGCGCGCCGGACTTGGATGCGTTGCCAGGATTCCAGAAGCCGCCGGCGGGATTTGGCGTCGTGCCGTTTTTCTGGTGGCTTGGCGATCCGTTGACGAAGGAACGGCTCGGCTGGATTCTGAAGCAGATGGACGGCATGGGCATCGCCAGTTATCAAATCAATTACGCGCACTCCGACAAAGGACGGACGAACTGGTTTGGGTTGACGATTCCGAGCGATCCGCCGTTGTTTTCGGAGGAATGGTGGAAGCTTGTTGGCTGGTTCATGCAGGCGGCGAAGAAGCAGGGCAGCGCGGTCAGCCTCAACGATTACACGCTCGGCCCCGGTCAAGGCTGGTGTTTTGACGCGGTATTGCGGGAGCATCCGGAGTTGATCGGGATGGTTTTGCGCCAGGAAAAGGACGGCAAGGTCAGTGTCGTGACGGTGCCAGGCTCGCTGAATCCAATGCATCCGTTGGCGGGAAAACTTTACGCGGAGAAATTTTTCGGCGAATTCGAGCGGCGCAATCCGGGCGAAGGCGGCAAGGGATTGAATTTTTTCTTTTCCGATGAATTGACCTTTGGCGTCAGTGGCCATCTTTGGTCGTCGGAGTTCGCCGAGGAGTTTAAGAAGCGAAAAGGTTACGACATTACGCCGGAATTACCGTCATTGTTCAAAGATATCGGGCCGCGCACACCGAAGGTGCGGATGGATTACAGCAACGTGATGGTGTCGTTGACGGAGGAAGGTTATTTCAAACCGATCTTTGACTGGCACCAGCAACGCGGCATGACGATGGGCTGCGATCACGGCGGTCGAGGTCGCAGGGTCGACGAGTTCGGCGATTATTTTCGCACGCAACGTTGGATGCAAGGCCCCGGCGCCGACCAGCCGAATCTCGGCAAGAGTCTCATCAAGGCAAAAGTCGCCAGTTCGATGGCGCACCTTTACCTGCGTCCGCGCGTCTGGCTCGAAGGGTTTTACGGCAGCGGTTGGGGCACGACGTCGGCTGGGTTTGTGGACGCGACGTTTACGGATTTCATGATGGGCTACAATCTGCTCGCTTTTCACGGCATGTACTACGCGACGCACGGCGGTTGGTGGGAATGGGCGCCGCCCGACAACACCTTCCGGATGCCGTATTGGAAACACATGCGCGGCTTCATGGACTGCGTCCAACGCCTCGCCTACCTCTTCACGCAAGGCCACCACCGGTGCGACGTGGCGATTCTCTACCCGGTCGCCCCGATGGAAGCCGGTATGGACGGTGCCGAAGCAGTCAAGACCGCCTTCACCACCGGCGAACAACTTTACGCCAAGG
This sequence comes from Candidatus Hydrogenedentota bacterium, assembly GCA_026387845.1. GTDB lineage: Bacteria > Hydrogenedentota > Hydrogenedentia > Hydrogenedentales > SLHB01 > JAPLKX01. The sequence continues at coordinate 1,953 of JAPLKX010000766.1, forward strand.
GCGTTGACTTCGATTTCATTGATTTCGAGTCGCTCGCCCGCGCCAAAGTCGTCGGCAAAGAACTCCACGTCTCCGGCGAAATGTATCGCGTGCTGATTTTGCCCGCGATGAAGGCGGTTCGCTACTCGACGCTGCAAAAAGCGCTAGAATTCCACCGGGCCGGTGGGATCGTGCTGGCCGTCGGCGCGTTGCCCGAAGCCAGCGACCGGGTTGGCCGCGACGATCCGGAAGTCGCGGCGATGGTGAAGGAACTTTTCCCCGGCGGCCCAACGAACGACGTCTTTGCCAAGCTGCCCGGCC
>JAPLKX010000769.1 GCA_026387845.1 Candidatus Hydrogenedentota bacterium
ATCCGGCTCTTCCCAAACTGGCCCCTCGACCGGCCCGCCGCATTCTCCACCCTGCGTGCCGTCGGCGCATTCCTCGTCACCGCCTCGTGCGCAAACGGCCAAGTCGCCCAGGTGGATATCCTCAGCGAGGCCGGAAGCCCACTTCGCATCCTCAACCCGTGGCGGGCCGGCGCGCGCGTCATCACGGCCTCCGGCGAAACACGCGTGACTGACGCCTCAATCAACGTGCCAACGACCCCCGGCCAAACTATCCGCTTGTTACCGGCGCGCGCCAATAAATAGTTTCTTTGCCCGGTCAACTCCCGGCTTTTACGTTCAACAGCACGATGGTTTGATAATGATAGGAGTTGACGCCGCTGCCGTTGTAACGCCGCACCGCATACGGCCAATCACACGGGATCGACTCGCGCACCGGCGCCTCTTCATATGCCGCCCTCTTGTAATACCGCGTCTTCGTATACAATCGAGGGCACCCTTTATAAAGCGGCGTTTCTCCCACCCGAACCGTGCACGTCGGAAGTTGACCAAGGCAGTTCGCGCAATCATTCATCCAAAGCGGATCGGTCCTGTCGCTGATTCGGCAGTACCGCAGCGGCCCACCGCCATGTTCCGCAACGCGATCCTCTGCGGTCGTTCCCGAAGTGCGGCCAATCACGTAATGCAGGAACTTGTCTTCCAGTTCGTCGATGGCCTTATTCACGTTGCCCACCGGATCGATCATGAAATCCCTGACCTTATCCTCCGTCGGCGGGTGATGAAACAACGTGTACTGGCCGATCCCATACCCCCGCGACGTCACTACGTGGCCTTCTCCCTTTTTCCGGTCAAACCCGACCCGCACATACGTGTCCTCATCCTCGCCAACAGGCTCATTAAAGTGCTGTAACTGGCTTTCCTGCCGGCACACGCCCACCAGAAACGGCGTCGGCACACGCACCGGCCTCAGTCCCCGCAGCGCCTGCCGCGCCCGCTCATTTTCCCCCGCCGCGTCTTCGGCACGCGGCAATTTCACCCACGCCGCCGACGCCATCATCTCCTCCAAACAGTCCGCCAGCCCCCTGTCGACGGCCCCCGTGACGCCCGCCACGCGCCCTCGGTTAAAATCCACAACCCCCACCGGCGCCGGCCCGTCGCGCCCATGTCCCTCATTGTGCAACAGGTCATGCTGCACCCCCTTCACCGCCAACTCCGTCGCCAAGCCAAAATCCCCGTCAATACCCGCGGTAAGGTAGCCCAGCGCACGCAACCCACGCTGAACTTGCCTGACGGTCGCCCCGCTTCCACTGCCCCCTCGACGCAAAACTTCGCCCCCAGCCAAATCCAGGCGCCACGCCGCCAATTCCTGAGGCATCTGCTCGACCCCCGTCACACATACGGACACAAATCGATCATTCCCTTTCTATTATACACAACATCCTGCGCGATCCACTCCTGCCGCCTGTCCACCCTGTCCACAAGGTCCACAATGTCCACAGGCGCCAACCGCCTCCCCAACCCCTTCCAAGCTGTGATTTCTTAAATTTGAGATCTGAAATTTGAGATCTGAGATCCCTTCTCAACTGCCAACGCGCGCGCAAAACAAGCGGGGCGCCCGCGACCGCGGACACCCCGCAAACCACTCCCGCCTCAACTCGGATCAAGCCGGCTCTTTGCCCGCCTGAGCGATCAACGCCCACTCCCGCGTCACCGGGAACTCGCCCGGATACTTCAGGAACTCGCAGCGCCCGGCCTACCGCCTATCGCGGATCGTCCATGGCGCCCACTTCGGACACGAGTGCCCAGACCTTTGTGACCGGGAATTCCGTATTGCTTTCGTTGTACTTGATGAACTCGACGTGCCCGTCCATGTAGAGCACATTCGACCCGCCGGGAATATGATTGAATACATTCACGTCGCTCGACGTGACATCCCACATGATCGCGAGTTCCGACTGCGCGGTGGCACTGGCCGCCGGATTGTTGATGTCCGTGATGAAGAACCGTTCGATACCTTCCCGCAGCCGGTACGCGGGGAGTTCAGTGCCGGGTTCGATAATCTGGCTTACGGGCCCCTGTTCCTGGGAGGCGGCCTCGGCGGCGTTGCCCGGGTGCGTGTACGTCAGGTCGCTGTCATACTGGTTGTTCACTACGACCTCGTCCAGGAAAAACGTCAGAAACGACATATACGGGATCACCCAGTCGTTTT
>JAPLKX010000440.1 GCA_026387845.1 Candidatus Hydrogenedentota bacterium
TGGTGGACTTGCGTCTCGGCGAGGGTCTCTTGCTCCTGGATTTCCTGGGCGAGCCGCTGCTGCGCGTTCATGGCCAGCCGGTCTGCGATCTGCTGGGCCCGTTCCACGGCGGCCACGCGCGACAGTTCAGTTTGAAAATCAATTGGCTGAGGCACAAGCGCCTCCCGCGGGGGCAACCCTCCCCGCCTAGATGCTGCCCTGCATCACCTTGCGAAGCTCTTTCATCGCCGCGCTGTGTATCTGGCAGATGCGCGACTCCGACACGTCGAGCACAACGCCGATCTCTTTAAGCGTCAATTCCTCGTAGTAATACAAGTTTAGCACTTTCTGCTGCTGATCCGGCAATTGAAGAATCGCATGGACCAACTCTTCCTGCCGTTCCCGCTGCTGTGCGACGACCTCGGGGTTTTGCGCACCCGCGTTGCCGGTCACCTCGATTTTGCGCACTTCCGCGGAATCCTCGGCGGGGATGTAGTCGTCCAGCGACAAGATTTGGGCGGTCTGCACCTGGGCGCAGGTCTCCTCGACGACCTCGGGCGCCACATCGAGTTCGGCGGCGATGTCTTCGGTAGTGGGCTCGTGCGTATTCATATGGCGCAACTTTTCGCGCGCGCTCCCAATCCGGCGCGCCAGAGACCGCAGCGATCTCGGCGCCCAATCCAGCGACCGGATTTGGTCGATAATGGCGCCGCGCACCCGGATCGAAGCGTAGGTGGTGAACTTGACCTCCTGCCGGTGGTCGAACTTTTCGACGGCATCGAGCAGGCCCAGCATGCCCCAACCGATCAGGTCGTCCATCTCGACGGTCGGGGGGACGTGGATGGCCATCCTGCCCGCGATGTATTTGACAATCCGGATGTGGCGGATGATCAATGCTTCCCGGGCGGCCTGATCATCTTTTTCTTTAAAGCGAATCCAGAGTTGTTTTTCTTCGGCTAAGTTCAATGCATGCTCTCGATCCGCTCCTTCGGGCTTATGATTTCGGTGATCCGAAGGCCGAATTTTTCATCCACTACGACCACATCGCCGCGGGCTATCAGCTTGTTGTTTACAAGCAGTTCAACGGGTTCGTCGACGAGCCGGCCCACGTCGATGATCGATCCCGGGCCGAGCGCCAAGATGTCGCCAATCGCCATCTCGACCCGGCCCAGCCGCGCCGTCGCCACCAGCCGGATGTCCAGCACCATGTCGAGGTTCGAGGGCGCCCTGGCGGCTAGGGCGGGGCTCGCGGCCCCGCTGCCATTGGGCCGCGCGGGCGCCGCCCCCGGCTTGTCAAAGCCCTTCAAGATGTCGCTTACCTCCGCCTCGGACAGGTCCGGTTCCGGCGCGGCAGCCGCGTTCGCCTGATCTTTCAGCGCCTCGAGAGGCGCCAGTTGTTCGATCTCGGGTCCGAGCAACAGGCAGGCGGCGCCTTGGAGCGTCCCGGCCGAATAGGCAAAACTCACGGCTTTGGGCGGGTTCACAAAAAAGCCGAGCAGGTCGGCCACCATCTGCGGCGTCGCCAGTTCGGCCGAGACCGCCTCAGGCTGCTCCGGGGTCTGCCCGCCCTTTTCCATCAGATGGGTGACGCCGGCCCCGAGGCACGGACCGGCGATCTCGCCCATCACCGCCAGGACCGCCTGGTCGTCGGCCGCGGCCGCCGTTTCTTCCTTGCCGTCAATGAGCGCCGCCAACCGCGCGGCATCGGCTACCGAAAACATCAGCCCAACCGCTCCGCCCCGATTAAGGCGCCCGCGAACCATCAGTGGAAGCCGCTCCAGGGTTGAAGTTAAGAACGAAGCATCGGCCGCGCCTGCCTTATTGAGTTTAAACGAGAAGGTTCTGTTCGTCATGGCGTCGAGTACGTCGAACACGCCCGTCAGAAAACCTTCCGCCGTAAGGGCCGTTATGTTAGCACTCATGCCAGGCCTTTCAATCCCGGATCACGCCGGTGAGTTGAACCGCGCTTTGCTCCCCTTTTCGCCCAGGCTGTGCCAGAAACCGGCCGATCCCGCCGACCTCCACGGTGATGGACTCGTCGGGGCTCGTGTCGAGTTGAACAATGTCGCCCACCTGCAGGCGCGCAATCTCGTCCAGCGGGAGCACCACCTGGCCGAGGATGGCGTCGACCGGCAGGGACGCCTTAGTGACTGTCTGCCCGATCGTGGTGCGCGTCAGTTCAGCGAGTTTCGGGGACAACTTCCGCATGTAATGGGCCTGCTGCGAGATCTGATTGAGGATCGGATTAAGCAGCAGGAGCGGCATGCACATGTTCATCGAACCCACCACCTCCCCAATGTGGATCTCGTACCCGACCAAAACCACCATCTCGCTGCCCGCGACTATCTGAACGATCAGCGGGTCGCTCTCAATCGTCACAATACTCAGCTTGAATTCGATCAACTGGTCCCACGACCGCTTCAGGCTGTCCAGGATCATCATGATGATCCTCGATGCGATCCGGTTCTCAATCTCGGTGAGTTCGCGCGGTTCGCTAAGCGTCTGGCCTTTGCCCCCAAGGACGCGATCCACGATCGGGAAAACCATGGCCGGGCTCAGTTCGAGCACCGCATTGCCTTCGAGCGGGGCCATGTTGACCACCGCAAGCGCCGTCGGCCTCGCCACAGACAAGATAAACTCGTCGTACGTCAACTGGTCAATGCTGATCAGGTCCACCCGGACCACCGTCCGCAAGAATGGCGGAAACAGAATGCTCAGTTCGCGGGCAAACGCTTCGAACAGGCTCTGGAGGCCTTTCAGCTGCTCCTTGGAGACCCGTTCGGGCCGGCGGAAATCGTACGTGACCAGGCGCGGGACGTCGGGGGCTTTGGCGGTTTCCTGCTCGGCGCCGACATCGCCTTCCGTCACCGCTGTGAGGAGGAGGTCAACTTCCTCCTGGCTGAGAATATCGGCCATTGAACAGGCACCCCAGTGCGAAAAGGTCCAGGTTTTTCTCCCGCGGCCGAGTATAACACAGGCCCCGGAGGTGCGCAAGGACAGGTTGCGCGCTCTAACATTTTTTTGTCCCGTTCCGGCCTTGCCATGGAGTATGATGAAACAATAACGCCGTTAAGCTGTGAATCAAACCAGGGGAGGTCCTATGGGAACGCGCACAACCCTTTTCATCGTTTTACTCTCACTTTACGCCGGCGTTGGCCTTGCCGCACCCGCCTTACCTAAGGCCAAGGCCGGCCCGCAATCCGTCTCCGTCTCCGTAGGCGGAAAACCCGTGCTCGATTACCGGTTTAACAATGTTCCGTTCAAACCCTATGTCGAGAAACTCGGCACGCCCGCCGGAATCAACATCCTGCGCGACGCGCCGTCCGACCACCTGCACCACCACGCCCTCATGTTTGCCCTCGGTGTCAACGGCGTCAGCTATTGGGCCGAAACACCCAAAGACGGCAAACAGGTGCATCGCGAGTTTCTGCCGGGCGCAAAGCCGGAAACCGTAGTCGCCGAGCGGCTGGACTGGGTCGATCCCGCCGGGAAAACAGTCCTTAACGAAACGCGCGAAATCACTTTGCCCGCCGCACCGGACAACGTCACGCTCCTTACCTGGCAATCGACCCTGTCTGTGCCTGAAGGGGCGGGCCCCACCAAGCTCACCGGCGACCACTATTACGGGCTGGGGATGCGGTTCCTGGTATCGATGGACAAAGGCGGCGTGTTCCAAAACGCCGCCGGCGTCGAGGGCGAACTAGTGCGCGGCGACGAACGCCTGTCCCGCGCGCCCTGGGCCGCTTACACGGCCGACGCCGATGGCAAGCCCGTCACTGTGGCCATGTTCGACGATCCCAAGAACGTCCGGTACCCCGCGTGGTGGTTTACTATGCAGACGGCGTTCGCGTATCTGTCGGCAACGATGAACCTGCACCGCGAACCGCTCGAAATGGCACCGGGCAAGCCGCTGCCGCTGCGGTACGGGATCGCCTTGTGGGATGGCCGCCAGGACAAAGAAACCATCGAGAAAACGTACCAGTACTGGCTTCAACTCATAAACAAATGAGCGAAAAACGGGGACTGACTCGCTTTTTTCGGCCCGTAGGCGGTTTGAAAAAAGCGTGTCTGTCCCCGCTTTTCCGGGCTTTTCGCGATTACAACAGCTTTTGAAAGGAGAGACGCTATGTCGGATAAGCAAGGTTCAGGCAAGCCGGTATCCCGGCGGCATTTTATGGGAACAGCGGCGGCCGCGGCCCTGGCGGCAACAGCAGCGCCACGCGCGTTCGGCCAGGCCGCCAGCCCAAACGAGCGGATTGGCGCGGGCTTTATTGGGTGCGGCGGCAGGAGCGGCGCCCACATGCAGGCCGTCAACTGGCTCAAAGATCACGGGGTAAATGTCGAGATGGTTGCGGCCTGCGATGTTTATCGGCCGCGGCTGAACAAGGCGGTAGAAAAATATAAGATGCCTAAAGCCTACATGGACCACCGCGAACTCCTCGCCGATCCCAATGTGGACGTCGTGTTCATCGCCACGCCCGACCACCATCATGCTTACGCCGCCATCGACGCCGTTCAGGCCGGCAAGGATGTCTACTGCGAAAAACCGGTCACCCACTGGCGCCAATTCGAGCTCACCAAGCGGCTCGCCCAGGAAGTCACCAAGTCCGGCCGGGTGTTCCAACTGGGCACCCAGGGCATGTCCGACGGGGCCTACCACCAGATGCGCAAACTGGTCAAAGACGGGCTCATCGGCCAGCCGATCCACGCGGAGTGCGGGTATTTCCGCGTCGGCGACTGGGGCGAGCGGGGCATGCCCATCGACGACCCCAACGCCGTCCCCGGGCCCGACCTGAACTGGGAAGCGTTCCTTGGCGATTCGCCCAAACGGCCGTTCGATATCAGCCGGTTCTTCCGCTGGCGCATGTACGAAGATTATGCCGGCGGCCCATCTACCGACCTGTTCCCCCACTCACTCACTCCCGTGATGAGCATCCTGGGCGTGAAATGGCCCTCGAGCGCCGTCGCTACCGGCGGCAAGTTCAGATCCGAGGAGCGCGAGATCCCCGATACGTTTAATATGCTCATGGATTTCCCCGAGAAAATCACCGTCGCCGTGCTCGGAACCCAAGGCAACGACTACCAGGGCGCCGGGGGCGGTCGTGGCGCACCCGGCCGGGTTCCCATTGTCCGCGGGTGGGATGGCAGCCTGACCATTCAGGATAAGGAAGTCGTGTTTATTCCGGCCGACGGGTCGGACAAGAAACCCCAGCGGTTCCCCATCGAGCAAAATGAAGATTTCACCGAGTATGTCCGTAACTTCCTTAACTGCTGCCGCGAGAAAAACACCGCCACACAAAGCCCCGTCGATCTCGCCTACTACACCCAGACCGCCCTCATTATGGGTATGCTGGCGCTCAGGGAAGGAAAAACCGCCAAGTTCGACCTGCAAACCGAAACCATTGTCATCTAAGGGATTGTGAGAGTTCACCCATAGGGACGCCCCCCGCCGTGGGGGCGTCCCTCTTGATGGGGTGTTGCATTCTCACTGGACGGTCTTGCATTTTAAGCAGATTTGAATTATTATGTAGATAAGTCATATTTAGCACGGGCCGGATTGGGAAAACGGCACGGGTGGCCGCACTGCTGGCGGGAGCAGGGTGGCGGAGATTGGAAACGACGGTGGGCGCCATTGAAGACAAAGCCGAGGGCCGGCAAGGGCAAAGCGAGCGGCTTCAGCAGGCTGCAGTGTACTA
>JAPLKX010000283.1 GCA_026387845.1 Candidatus Hydrogenedentota bacterium
GCAGCTTGATCGCCGTGGCTATGTTTACGCCGTCGTCGCCCGTAACCGTAATGACGTATTTTGCGCGGGCCGCCCCGGCGCGGGTGAGCATGGCGGATTCCGCGGCGTCGCCCACCAGGACAATCACCCCCACATGCCGGCAACTGGCGATGGCTGGGTTGTCGGGGTTTCTGTCGATTGCCGCCACGCGCCAACCGGCCGCCCGAAACTCCTTGGCGAGCTTCAGGCCTTTCCGGCCCAGCCCGCAGATCACCACATGCCCGCGCCACCGGGCGGGCCGGGCCAGTTGCAGCCGCTCGCGATACAGGACCAGCCCCGCTTTCCCAACGGCCCAGAACGCCACCCCGGCCGCGAGCAACCGTGCTGCCGCCAATTGCCACGGGACCGGCCCCGTCGCCTCTCCCGATTCGATCACAAACAGGTATACGATGAAATAGGCGACATCCCAGAGGGGGCGCGGCTGGCCAGTACGCGCAAAATATTCGTACAAGCCCCAGTACCCCAGGACAATGGCGCCTGCGGCGCCCGCCGAAACGATGGTCCATTGCCAGTAACGCCGGATGTATCTCATTGCCGTTCGCCTGTGGCTCATTTGAGAACTCCCGTGAGACTCTTGGAATCCTTGAGGAGAATTGGTTTACGGAGTCTGTATAGCTTTTGCTTCTTTGACAAGGCGGAGTCCGTCCATCAGCGGCCGCATGGGTGTACGGAGGGTGTTCTTTGCCCTGGTGTTATCCAGGGATGCGTCATTTGGCCGGGGCGCCCGTCCTTCCATGGCGTTGGAATCGGTGGCCATGACGGCGTCGTCGGAATAGCCGAAGTCGCGGGCGAGTTGGCAGGCCATCTGGTATCGGTTGAGACGGGTAGAACCGGCCAGATGAATGGTGCCGGTAAAATCGGTTGCGGCGAGTTCGAGCAGCGCCCCGCCGAGCGTGATGACGTCGATGGGGGTCCTGACCTCATTTGCGGGAAACTTGACCTTCTCGCCGCGTTGCAGGGAATCGATCATCTTTGCCAGGAACGAATTGCCTGCGCCCAGCACGGGCAACCCCATCACGAGCGACAGCCGGGCGATGACGCCCCATTCGAGTGTTGTGCGGACCGTTTCCTCGGCTTCGACTTTGGTTTGGGCATAATGGTTGAGGGGGTTGGGGGCGTCGGTTTCGACGTACATGCCTCGGCGGCCGTCGAACACGGTGTCCGTGGAACACAGGGTCATTCGGGCGCCGGACTCGGCGCACAGGCCCGCGAGATCGCGGGTGATGCCGACGTTGACGCGGGTGGCGTCGTCGGGGTGGTTTTCGCAGTAGTCGATATCGGCGAGTGCTGCGGTGTGGATGACGGCTTTGGGCTGGATCTGGGTAAAGACCTGGCGGAGTCGTGTGTCGTCGAGGAGGTCGAACTGAATGACGTGGAAGTCCTTTTCTTGCCGGGGCGGCTCGTCAAGCGATAGGGCGTAAACGTCCCAATTTCCGGCCCGCAACGCCTGCCAAACCACGCTGCCCGCCACAAATCCGCCATAACCGGTTACCAGGAGTTTTTCTGTTTTCGACATATGCTTGTTACCTTGGCCGCGAAAAGCAGGGACAGACACGCCTTTTCCCAAACTACCGGGAAAAGCGCCTCCAAACTGCCGGAGGCGTCGCGAGTCAGTCCCCGTTTTTCGCTTTAGTCGTTTGCGCATTGAACGTGATCTTTCCAGAGCGCTATGATAATGTCCCTCAGGAAGATATGCAATCAGGGGCAAGCGGCGACGCAACCTAAAAGGTTAACAGGATGGAAATCAAGCACGGACTGGAGATCAAGTTTGGCACCGAATATGGGCCGGAAGAAGAGCAGGCCATGTTGGCGGTGCTGCGAAAAGGCGCGCCTACCAGCGGCGACGAGTGCATCCAGTTTGAGAAAGAGTTCGCCGCCTATTGCGGTACGACGCATGCCCGGGCGGTGTCGAACGGCACGGCGGCGCTGTTTCTGTCGCTGATTGGCGCGGGAATTAAACCGGGGGACCGGGTGCTGACGACGCCGCTGACCTGGATCGCGACGGCGGCGGCGGCGGTTACGCTGGGTGCGGAAGTCGATTTCGTCGACATCGACCCCAAGACGTACGGGTTGGACCCGCGGCAGTTGGAGAGAAAACTGACGGCCAACACGCGGGCGGTGCTGCCGGTTCATTTGTATGGGCAGTGCTGCGACATGGACGAGATCCTCGAGCTTTCACGCCGGCATGGGTTCGTGGTGATAGAAGACGCGTGCCACGCGGTGGGCGCGACGTACAAGGGCCGGAAATCCGGCAGCATGGGGCTCACGGGCTGCTTCAGCTTTCACGAGCAGAAGAACATGTCGACGCTGGGCGAAGGCGGGATGATCACGACGAGCGACGCGGCGGTGTTCGAGCGGATCGCGCTGTACCGGTCGCATTGCACGCGGGTGTACGGGAAGAGCACGAAGTATTGTTCGCTCGATGAGTCGAAAGTGCCGATGGGCAAGCGATTCTGGTGGCAGGATTTCGACGATTGCGGGTACAACTTCCGGATGACGGACATGCAGGCGGCGGTTGGGCGCGTGCAGTTGCGGAAGCTTGATGGGTTGAATCAGAAACGGGCGCGCAACGCCCAGTATCTCATGGATGGGCTGAAAAACGTGCCGGGGCTGAAGCTGCCGGTGGTGGCGCCGGACCGGACTCACGCGTTCCACCTTTTCCCGGTGGAGATCGATCCCGAGATTTACGGGATGACGAAAGAAGATTTCGTGTACGCGATGCTGCACGAGCGGGGCATCAAGGTAGGGACGCATTACATTCCGCTGAATTATTCGACGGCGTTTCAGAAGCGCGGATTCCGGCGTGGGCAGTATCCGGTTACAGAGGCGGTGGCGGAGAGGCTGGTGACGCTGCCGCTGAACCCGCGCCAGACCGCCGAGGCGCTGGATTATTTGATAGAAAGTGTTCGTGCGTTGTGCAGAGGCAAATGACAAACCAACAAGGGGGATGAACCATGACTTGGGAAAAAGATTGCGATCGACTAGTGGCGCGTGCAGGAAACCTGTTCGCACCTCAACGGAAGATCTACATATCGCGGGCGCCGGGCCGGCTGGACCTGATGGGCGGGAATGATGATTACACCGGGGGCCTTGTGTTCGAGGCGACGATCCGGGAAGCGACGTGGTGTGCCGCGCAGGCGCGGACAGACAACCTCGTCGTGTTGTACAATCCGCAGGTGCGGAAACAGCGGTGGCAGGAGCGGGTGGTGCATCCATTGAGCGCGCTGAGCGGGGAGGACACGACGCGCGATCTCGCCCGTGGGGAAGGCGTTCGATGGACGGCGTACGTGCTGGGCGTGCTGCTGTACCTGAAGCAACGGTACCCGCAGAAGGTCAAGACGGGTGTGAGCCTGTACCTGGAGTCGGATGTGCCGCTGAATAAGGGGGTGAGTTCGTCGGCGGCACTCGAGGTGGCCGCGATGAAAGCCGCCGCGGCCGCATACGAGATGGACTTTGAGGGTGTGGAACTTGCGGAATCGTGCCAGTGGGCGGAGAACGTGATTGCGGAATCGGCGTGCGGCATCATGGATCAGATCACGTCGGTTTCGGGCGATGAGCAGTGCATCCTGCCGCTGGTGTGCCAGCCGTGCCTGCCGGAACGCCTGATCCGTCTTCCGGACCGGTTGCGTTGCTGGGCGGTGGACTCGGGAGTGAGCCACCAGGTGAGCGGTGTCGAGTACGAAGCGGCGCGGGCGGCCGCCTTCATGGGTTACAAGCTGATCTGCGAATGGGAAGACGTGCCGGTCCAATTGGACAAGACGGGCGCGGTCCCGCGCTGGGTGGATCCGCGTTGGAACGGATATTTGGCGAACGTGCCGCCGTCGTTGTTCAGGGCGAAATATGAGAGCCGGCTGCCGGAGACCATGACGGGGGCGCAATTTGGTGCGGGCGGCCGCGAGCATGTTGACCCGTTCACGGTGATGCGGCCGGAGGTTACGTACAAAATCCGCGCCAACACGCGGTATGCCGTCGAGGAGAACGCGCGCGTGCAGATGTTTGCCGAACTCGCGCGGGGATCCGCCGGGTCGACGTCGAGCCGGCCGTTCCGCCTGATGGGCGACATCATGTATCAGTCGCACCACGCGTACACGGAATGCGGGCTCGGGGCGGAAGCGACGGACCTGCTGGTCGATCTGGCGCGGGAGGAAGGGAGCAAGAGCGGCATATTCGGCGCCAAGGTCACCGGGGGCGGCGCCGGCGGCACCGTGGCCATATTGGGACTCGAGACCGCCGAGGAATCGTTCCGGAACATTGTGCGGAAGTTTGGGCAGATGAGGGGGTCTGAACCTTACGTGTTTGAAGGGAGTTCAATCGGCGCCGACAAATTCGGCATTGTAGTCAGGGAGATTTGATCATGGCTGTGAGTGAAGTCGCGGCCGCCGCGGCGGGGAAAAAAACGAAGACGCGATTCCTGTTGTTTTTGCTGCTGCTGGCGGGCGCGAATTTTATCTGGTCGGCGCAAGGGACGGCGGTCAAAAAGCTGGAACCGTTTTGGGGCGCGTACCCGATTGCGACGACGTTTATGCCGTTTTACGTGACGACGGTGCTGCTCGTCCCGTATCTCATATACAAGCGGCGGACGAACCCGCAGTCCGTGCGGCCGACGTGGGGCGACTGGAAACACTTTGCGGCGGCGGGCATTTTTGGCCAGGTGCTGGCGCAACTGGGGATGACATGGGGCATATTGCGGTCGCTGGCATCGAACGGTGCGATTCTCAACCTGATGATCCCCGTGATCACCGCGGTGCTTGCGTCGGTCCTTTTGAAGGAGCGGATCACGCGACTGCGGATCGCGTGCCTGCTGATTGGGCTTGTGGGTGCGATGCTGATGTCGGTGCGCGACCTCCAGTCCGCGTCGTTGGCAACCGGCTACCTGTTTGGGACGGCGCTGATCCTGGTGGGCTGCACCGGCTCGTCGTTTTACAACGTTTATTGCAAAGGCCTGCTCGAGAGATTCCAGGAAGTCGAGATCCTGATTTTCAGCTACATCACCGCAACCATTGCAACGGTCCCACTGCTGATTTGGCTGGAGCCGGGGGCGTTTGCGCAGATAGCTCAGTTTGACGTTCAGGCGTGGCTGGCGTTTTGTTTTCTGGCGGTGTTCATGTATGGCGTGTCGATGCTGCTGTTTTTCTACGTGCTGCAGTTCCTGCCGGTGACGGTGGCGTCCGCGTCGTTGTACCTGGTGCCCGTATTCGGCGTGGTGCTGGCGATGACGTTGCTCGGCGAGCGTCTGGGCATGCTGACAATGGCTGGTGCGGCGGTTGTCCTGGTCTCGACGATACTCATCATGAAGTACGACCCGAGCGCGTAAGACCATCCGTAGCTCGGCCAGCAACAAGGGACTAAAGGGACGTAAGCGACCTAAAACTGGGTCCATTGGGCCGGCGGCTCAAAGATGACAGGCTTTGAGAGCGCCACCTCCGCTGCCGAACGGTCGCGCGGGAGCGCGACCCCACCGCAACAAACCTCCGGCTCGTGACGTGTACAGAGCGACGGGTGAGGGCCGGGAGCAACCCTGGGTTCCTAATTGTGAGGAGCGTGAAATTCTTTCGTAACTTTCACTGCTATCAACGTCAGCGTGGCTGTAGTCAAGCGGCGAGG
>JAPLKX010000615.1 GCA_026387845.1 Candidatus Hydrogenedentota bacterium
GGCGGTGAAGGTCCGGCGGAGGAGCGGAAGGCGGCGAAGAAATAGCGGCGGCGGGCTTTTGAATCGCGAGAATGTAGCTAAAGCGGTTTGGAAGGCACGCTAAAGCGCGCTGTCGAAAAATGGTCAAGCGATGACCACCCCCTCTAAAGAGGGGTGCAAAGAGGAGCCTGCTAAAGCAGGCTAAGCAAATCCATTGGGTATTGATGCCCTTAAATTAGCGTCTTATAAAAAAGAGAAAAAAGAGGGACACCCCCACAAAGCGGGCTGAGAAGCGCGACGGGGGTGTCCCGACGTTTTGAAAGAAGCGGGCGAGTTGGCCGATAGCAGCACAGATTCACAGGTGGGTCGATACAGCCGGCGTACGCGCTCGTGGCTGGTTGGGCTTTTGATAGTCACGGCGTTATTTGCGGGTGGCGCGCTTTACCTCAAGTATAAGCTGGAGAACCTTCGGGCGACGGTGCAGGGGGCGGTGGAATCGAGGACGGGTGCGCGTTTGCGCGTGGGTTCGGTGGTGGTGAATGGTCTTCGTGGTCTCCGGCTGGATGATGTTGAGGTAGGTTTTGAGGCGGATTCGGGCCCGTCGGTGAGGGTATCGGCGCCGAGTTGCTTTATCCATATCAATATGGTGGACCTGCTTTACGGTACGGTGAGTGTGGACCGGGTGGTTGCGGACCGGTCGACGATCCGTGTGGAGCGGCGGTTGGATGGCCCGTGGCTTGCGCCGGGTGGATTTAAGCTGGCGGAGTCGGAATCGCTGTTGAATACGGGGTCGTTCCGTTTGACGGGATCGAACTCGACGCTGGAGATGGTGAATGTGGTGGGGGAAAGCCGCCTGACGGTGACGGGATTTAATTTTGACATATCTCGGCTGGAGGATTCGCCGGATATCACGGGCAAGTTTTCGGGCCGTCTAGCGCAGGACGCGAGTAAAGAGGCGAAAGTGGACCTGCGTTTTACGTCGTTTGAAGATTTTGATTTGCGGATGGAGTGCGGGGGAGTTGGTGCGGGTGATCTGGCGGTGTTTCTGCCGTCGTCGGAGGGATTTATCGAGTCGGGAGTGATGGCGCCGAGCGTTCGAGTGGCGGGTTATCCGAACAACACGTTGATTGTGGCGTTTGAGACGCGGTTCCGGGACGTGGTGTTGCAGAATCAGCCAGGGTTTTTGATGCCGGCGGAAGGCACGCTGACGGGCGTAGCGGCATACGATTCGGCGACGCGGCTGCTGACGCTGACGGGCGCGAAGGCGGAATCGAACCAGGTGGCTGGTCGTATCGAGGGTTCGGTGTCGTTTGCGGAGGCGCTGCCTTCGTTTGACCTGCGGTTTAACGTAACGCAGTTGCCGTTGGCGGACGTGCTTGATTATTCGATGACGGGCCGTGCGAGCGAGTATGGGGTGCTGGATATCAAGCTCGAGGAGCCGTACGAGCTTCAGTTGGCGTTGCAGGGCACGACGGAGGCGCCGTTGGTTTCGATGCAGGGAAACATCAGCGGGGGTGAATTTTCGTTCGAGCCGAAGGATGCGGGATCGCCGCGGGGGAAGCTGCGTCTGGGGATGATGAAGCTTTCGTGGAACAGCGGTTCGTTGAGCCCGTCGGGCTCGTTCAGCGTGGTTGACGGGACGCTGTCGCATTCGGGTACGGGATTGATCGCGGAGAAGCTGGCGGGTGTGCTGACGGTGGGGGAGAACCGGGTGGCGGTGGATTCGCTGACGGCGGAGATCGGGGGCAACCCGTTTGTGGGCAGCATCAAATATGATTTTTCGGCGAACCAGTTGGAATTGTCGGCCTCGGGTGTGTTGCCGGGGATCGAGGCGTTGGTGCCGGAGGAGGCGCTTAATGGTTTGAGGGTGAAGGGTCCGGTGAACGTGCGTTGCAACGTGGTGCGGACTCCGGGGAAGACGGTGGGGGATGCGGACGTGGACGCGACGCAGGCGGAGGTGGCGTATCAGTGGTGGTTCTTGAAGCCGGCGGGGATTGGGGCGAGGTGCAGCGGCGCGCATATTGAGTTGTTGCCGGGCAAGACGTTGAAGATCTCGGGGAAGGTGGGTGTGGCGAGTTCGGAGTTCGAGGTAGAAGGTCAGTTTGCGGCGGTGGGCAAGTCGAAGTGGGCGCCGCGGGTGGTGAAGGCGACGGCGGCAAAAGCGGACGTAGACGCGTTGGGTAAGTGCATCCTGGTGCCCTACAAGATCACGGGGGGGACGGCGAGCGGGTTGAAGCTGGATTGGGCGCAGAAGGGTGCAAAGGACCCGTGGACGCTGCGGGGCGAGGCGCAGGTGGACGAGTTGTCGCTGCTGAGCCAGAGTAACGAGATACCGATGCAGTTTACGGGCCTGGATTTCGGGGCGGAGATCGTGGATGTGGCGGGGTCGCCGGGCCGGGTGCGTGTAGCGGCGAAGAAAGCGGTGTTGCCGCCGTTGCGTTCGAAGTGGTTTGTGTCGCTGGGTGTGCCGGATGAGGAGAAGAAGAAGTACCGGCTGACGGAACGGAAGTGGGAGTTGGATCTGGCTGGGGAGAATGTGCAGATCGACCACTGGAAGGGTACGGGTTTCAAGGGCAAGGCGTATATTCATGGCAATGAGGCGGGTTTGAGCGCGTTTCGGGCGGGGTTGGAGGGTGGCGGCCAGATAAACGGTGCGTACAGGCGGTTTCGTGACGACAACCGGGGTGAGTTGACGTTTAAATGGGCCGGGATTGAGGCGGGGTATTTGACGAGACAACTGGGTTACGGTGGGATCTTTACGGGGACGACGTCGGGTGAGATTGGGTATTCGCTGGATTCGGATGATCCGGGGACGCTGAAAGGTGCGGGGAACGTTCAGATAACGGACGGGCAGGTGAGCGCGGATTACGTGGTGTCGAAGCTGGAGGGGCAGTTGCAGGAGCATATAACGTCGCTGCCGGTGAGCCTGAAGTTTAAGAATTTCAAGACGGATATCGGGCTGGAGGGGGATCAGGTGACGACGAACAACCTGTCGCTGGAATCGAACGGGATCAATGTGACGGGGAACGGGAAGTTTTATCATCACGGTGACGTGGACTACAGTCTGAAGGTGTCGCTGACGCCGGATCTGGCGGAGAAGATCCCGGCGTTGCGGGATAACATGAATGTACAGGGACTTCGGCTTGCGCAACAAAACGTGGACCTGGCGTTCAATGTGAAGGGCCCGATATTTAATCCGCAGGCGGAGTTGTCGTCGTTGCCGCCGGTTCATGTGACGGTGGTGAGCAGCGCGTTGGAGGTGACGAGCGATGCGATGAAAGTTTTGGATATCCCTAGAAAAATCCTGGTGGACTTGCTTAAAATTGGCGGGGGGCTTGTTGGAATGACGAAATGAGTCTGGAGTCCGGAGTCCGGAGTCTGGAGGAAGAGAAAAAACAGTCTGGAGTCCGGAGTCCGGAGTCTGGAGGTAGAGAAAGAGCAGTCCGGAGGGTGGAGGTAGAGAAAGAGCAGTCCGGAGGGTGGAGGAATTGCGGATTGAAGAGTTGGTTTAGGCAAGCGAGGAGCGGGTAAGGAAGGTAGATGGAAATCAAGATTAGTAAGAGTTCGCGGGTATGTGCGGGGTGCCAGCAGCCGTTTGTGCATGAGCAGGAGATGAGTTCGCTGGTGCGAATTCAGAACCAGGCGTTTTGCCGGGAAGATTATTGCACGGGGTGCTGGAAACCGGATTTGGCGCGGGGAGCGTTTTCGGTGTGGAGTCCGCGTTTTTATGATCCGAAGGTTGCAGAACAGGAACCGCCGGAGGTATTCTCGCCGTTGCGTCAAGTGTTTTACGGGG
>JAPLKX010000194.1 GCA_026387845.1 Candidatus Hydrogenedentota bacterium
TGCGTTTCTCGGCGTCCTCTGCGGCCTCTGCGTTTGTTTTTTTGTGAGGTGGCACGCTTGGGCGGGTGCGGGTCCGAATCGGAATTCGGACCTACGTTATTCTTGTGGGGGTACTTCGGGTGGACGGATGGGTGCGGTTGGTGGGGCTATTTTGGGGATGGCGTCGAGCTTTACGAGAACTGGTTGTAGCGGCTGGAGTGTGGCGGGGAATGAGATGTCTTGGCCGTGGATGAGGTCGCGTCCGGCCATGGGGCCGCCGGCGAGGTGGCATTCGACGGGCGTTTTGCGGAGGTTGACGGCGTAGAGGTATGCGCTGCCGTTATGCTCGACATACCGGGTCTTGACGCCTTCGAGGGGGTATCCGAACGGGTTGATGGCCCTGGGGATCATGGGCAGGGTGCCAACCGAGATGACGGCGTCCATCGAGTGGAGGTACTCGGTGGGGAGGTTCTGGCCGCGGAGGAGTACGGTCCGCGGGGTGGTGGTGATGACGTCGCGTCTGGATTGGCCGTGCTCGTTGAACAGTATGGGTACGGCGGTTCGGATGACGGCGCCGTCGTTCTGGATGTAAGTCTTTATCTGGGTGAAGGTTTCGTCTTTTACGGCGGGCGTCTCGGGAAGGACGAGTACGCTGATTTTGGCCAGTTCGCCTGCGTTGATCTGGTCTTCGCTGATGAATCTGACCTTGTAGCCGCCGAACGACGTGCCTTCATACGCGAATTTGATGGATTCGAGGAAGGGGTCTCCGCCGTTGAAGATTTTCGAGGGCATGCTCCATAGGATGGCGACCTGGGCCGGGGCGGTTTGAAACGCGGCGATGACATCGGCGAGCCGGTTGAGGTCGATCGAGGCGGTGACGTAGCCGTCGAGGCATTCTGGATTGGCCATCCAGTCGTCGATGGTCAACATGGAGGCGTTGAGGCCGGCCATGGCGGCTTCCCACATGGCGGTGTGGACATAGTCGAACGTGCAGGGCTGGCTGGGGTCGTAGGGAGGGATTACGCCGTCGGAGAAGTTGACCAGGGGCTTGCCGGGGGCCAGCGACTGGAGGAGCGTGTACAACAGCGGCTGCTGGGGATAGCCAATAGCGTAATGGGCGTCGTAGATTGAATTTGCGGCGCAGCAGCCGATCAGGTCAAACAGGCCGCCGACCGCCTCCCGATCGAGCCCGAACTGGGATTCGGACTTCTCGAGTATGTCGCCGCCAAATGCGGCGGCGAGCGGTGTGTCGCCGGCGAGTGATCGTGCAAATGCTGTCATGCCCTGTAGATACTGCGTGCCCAACTGCTGGTGGTAGATTTGCCAGTCATACTGGTACGCGGCTTTCTCGATATACCGTTCGGACCGTTTAAACCGCGGGTCGCCGGCATCCCAGCCGGTGGCAATCTCGTCGACTCGGGAGAACAATGATCGCCAGGCCTGGTTGAGCACGTGCCGGTCGGCGTACATGGTCTTGACGTGGGCGATAAACCCCTGGCGGACGTCTTCGCCGAGGAACCTGAACTGCGGTGCGGTGGCCACGGACAGGGCGGCGACGGCCTCGTGCCCGCTCAGGTAGGGGATAGCGGCTTTGAAATGGCGCTCGATTAGTTGGCGCGCTTCAGGCCGGGTGATGTTGACGCGGTTGAGGACGGGGTCCATGAGGTCGGGCCATTTCTGGACGGCCCAGTCGGGGAGCGTAGCGGGGTCAAGTGCGACAAACAGGCCGATGTTGTTCTCGCGGGCCAAGTTGAGGACGGGGTCGACCTGCGCCTTGAAATCGGCGTCGGCGGACTCGGAGGCCAGCGTGTCTTTAGGCGCGACCGTGATGCCGGCGGCGTTCAGGCCGTAGCTGCGCATCCGGCGCAACTCGTCCGCGGGCCGGTTTTCGCCGAAATTCTTGCCAAACAGGAAAGCGGGCCGCGCCCCGGCATAGACCACGCCGTCTTTGAGTTGGATATGGGCCGTGTCGGGTTCGGGCACGGCCTGGGCGAATTCGGGAAGTTCGTTCAGGAACGTGATTTGCGCGCGCACCGCGTCGGCGGTGGTCAGGATGTACCGGATGAGCCTGTCGCTGGTCCGCCACGGGTTGTTGGCCAACCCCTGGCGCATGTAGGCGGCGCAATCTTCGGCAATGGCGGCCCGCGCCAGGATATACGGGGGTTTCTGGCCGGCAGCTTGCATTGCCCGGACCCCTTCGAGGACCGAGGCCAGCTTGGCTTGGGCATCGTCAGCCATGGCAACCAGTTGCGACCGGCTCACCTTCTTGACGACGTACTCGCGGGCGGTTACGGGCAGCCGGGGCAGCTTTGCAACGGCAAACGTGGCCTTGTACACGCCCGTGGGGACGGCTGACATGTCCCATGCGAGCGAATAAGTCATAGGTTCTTGCCCGATATAAACTTGGACTTCGTCTCTGTGGAGGACGGTACCGGCGGGGTCGGTCACGGTAAGAGTAAGGAAGGCGGTGCTCAGCACCTCGATCGCTTTGAGGTCGCATTGAAAAACGAGGGGCAGGAGCGCGTTCTGCTCGTCGGCGATTTTGACGCTTACAGCTACCGTTTGGCCCATATCGGGTCCGGTCTGCTCGATCCAAACCCGTTGTTCGTCAACGGGTTCCGCGGCAACGGGTTGCGCGCCAATGCGGAGCGGGTCCAGCTCGGGCAGGCCCGCAGGGTCATCCGCAAACGCCCCCACGGCCGCAAATGCGACCGCAAGTGCGGCCACCAACGCGGCTGCCAGATACACAAACGAAAAAACTCCAGCAAAAACCCTGCGGCGCAGCATATACGCTCCTTTTCCCTCACTGGAACGGCATCGACCTGAACGTGTTGGTTCCCCAACGGAACCGCCCTATTCTAGAATCCCCGGGTGCGCGTGTCAAAACAGTAACGCCGGA
>JAPLKX010000512.1 GCA_026387845.1 Candidatus Hydrogenedentota bacterium
ACAAACGCGGAAGCATCGGCCGCCCCCTCCCCGGCATCAGCGTGCGAACCGTCCACACCGACACCGGCGAAGTCCTCCCGCAAGGCGAGCCCGGCCTCCTCCAGGTGCGCGGCGTCAACATCATGAAAGGCTACCTCAGCGAACCCGAGAAAACCGCAAGAGTCCTCCAAAACGGCTGGTACTCCACCGGCGATATCGCCTCCATCGATGAAGAAGGGTTCATCTACATCACCGACCGCCTCGCCAGGTTCAGCAAAATCGCCGGCGAAATGGTCCCCCACGGAAAAGTCGAGGAGGTACTCCACGAACTGCTCGGCGCTCCCGAACAGGTCCTGGCCGTCACCGGCGTTCCCGATCAGGCCCGGGGAGAGCGGCTCGTCGTGCTACACACACTCCCCAACGGACAGTTGGAGGATCTCATCGACCGGCTCGATAAAACCGACCTCCCAAACCTCTGGAAACCCCGCCTCAACGCCTTCTACCGCGTCGACGCCATTCCGGTCCTCGGCACCGGCAAAACCGACCTCAAAGCCGTAAAAGCCCTCGCCTCAAAACTCGACCAAGGAGAATAATAATGTATGGTGTGCGGCCGCTCTTAGCGCAGCTTGCCGCCGCTTTTCGGCGCCAAGGGCTATTACTTATGAAATGCGCTATCGCGGCGGTCGCAGCCCCTTATGGACTGCGGCAGCTTGCTGCCGCTTTTCGGCGCCACGGGCTATTGCTTGTGAAATGCGCTATCGCGGCGGTCGCAGCCGTCCTCCTTATGTTTGCAGGCGTATGCCACGCCGCCGGCGGCAGCCTCGTCGCACGGACCGACGCCCGCCAGCCCCGCGACGACGCCGGACTCCTCATCGGCGCAGCCCCGCGCGACCTCGGCTCCCCCAACGCCGAGTGCGCCGTCCTGCTCGTCCACGGCTACCTCGGTTGCGGAAACAACTTCGGCCCACTCCCCGAACGCCTCGCCGAAAACGGTTTCCGCGTCCGCGTCATGCTCCTCCCTGGCCACGGAACTTCCCCCCGCGAACTCGCCAAAGTCTCCCGCACGCAGCTCATCAGCGCCGTGCTTGAAGAAATCGACCGCATCCGCCCAAACCACAAGCGCCTCATACTCGTCGGCCACTCCATGGGCGGAACGCTCTGCACGCTCGCAGCGGCCCAGCGCCAGATCGATGGCCTCGTCCTCGCCGCACCCTACTTCGGCGTCACAAGCCACTGGTACTACGCCCTCAAGCCCGAAACCTGGGCTAAAATCACCGGCCCACTCGTTCCATGGCTGTACAAAGGCCAACAAATGGTCCAGGTCAACAAACCCGACGCACGGCCACACATCGTCTCCTACCGATGGGTCCCCGCGTCCAGCGTTAACAACCTCATGGGCCTCGCCGAACTGGCAAACAACCCCGGCCTCCTCGCCAAGATCCTCTGCCCCGTACTCCTCATCCACTCCCGAAACGATCAGGCCGCTTCCCCAAAAGCCGCTCAGGATGCTCTCAACTTAATCTCCAGCAAGAACAAAAAAACCATCTGGGTCGACAAATCCAACCACATCCTCTTCTGGGACTACGACGCCGACCAGGCCATCAACGAAACCATTACCTTCTGCCAAAAACCGTAGATAGCGGCGTCCCCGCCGCTTCTCCCTATAGGCCCGATCCATCCGATCCATCCGATCCGTCCTACTCCCTTTAACTGGGTCCTATTTCCTTTAAACTGGCGCGAAATTTTAAAAACCTCTATAATTAGTCCTTGACATATTCTTCTTTTTTTGCAAATAAGGGCAACACTGGATTGTTGTGACCTAACGAGGGGAAGTCGCCCGTGGCGGATGAAATGTTTTTCTCCCCGGATATGCTCTCGCTTCACCGGGGAAAACGGCGCGTCAGCCGGACCCCAACCTGCCGCCCATGTGTCACCTGGCTCAAAGATGTCCCCGACACTCGCTACTACGGCGTCGTCATGGACGTCAGCCCGGCCGGCGTCAAGATTCGCATGCTCGACCTGATCCCCGCCGGGTGCGTCCTTTGCTTTCAAATGATGCGCGACGAAGACTTCTCCGTCCCGTTCGCCCCGCCGCTCGAAGGAGAGGTCATCCGCGTCCAGGAAGACCAAGACTACTTCGTGGACCACGGGATTCTGCTGATTCAAAAGAAGCTGGGACGCATCGAATCGAAGCCCGTCGAGTTGCCCCAAAAACGGCCCGTCAAAACCAGCAGGCCGCGGATGTACAGCTTGGACGTAACCGTGGGAGAACGCCCAGGGGGGCGGTCCGGGAGGTAATGTGAGCAAGCCCAAGATCCTCGTCGTAGACGATGAGCCCGATGTCGTGGCTTTCATGGAGCGGACGCTCAAGACCGAAGGGTTTGACGTCGTCAGCGCGTTTGACGGAATCAGCGCGCTCGACCTTGTTGATGCTGAGAAGCCCGACCTCGTGCTCCTCGACCTCATGATGCCCATGATCAGCGGGTACGAAGTGTGCGAGCAGATTAAAGCCAACCCCCAGACTCAGGCTATTCCCATCATCTGCGTCAGTTCCGCAAACACAGCCGACGCTCGCGCTCACACGTTCCGGCTCGGCGCCGCAACACTCATCGTAAAGCCGTTTCTGCCCATGGAATTGGTGGCCCAAATACGCCGTTACCTCAAGCAGGAACAATCGTAGGTCCGGCCCGGCGGAAAGGGAGATCCTCGAATTGTGGCTGCATCAAGCCATTACACTGCATGGCGATAGCCATACCCCACACCGCCCCGGCTCCACGGCCGGCCGCCTAAGGCCTGTCTCGTGACGCTCGCCAATCGAATCACCCTGTTCCGGCTGTTCCTCGTGCCCGTTTTTGCCGGCCTCATCATCAGCTACACCCGGGAACAGCCCTGGCTGCGCCACGGCGCCCTCATTGTCTACTTCCTCGCCGCCATTTCCGACGCGCTCGACGGGTTCGTTGCCCGCGCATACAACCAGAAAACCAAGCTCGGAACCATACTCGACCCCATGGCCGACAAGCTCATGATCAACATCGGGTTCGTCGTCATGGCCGTCAATCCAAACTTCGCATACCGAATCCCGTTCTGGTTCCCCGTCGTCATCCTCCTGCGCGACTCCATGATCGTCGTCGGCGCGTACCTCATCAACGAATTCTACGGGCCCCTCCGCGTCCGGCCCAGAATCACCGGCAAGCTCACCACCCTGTTCCAGATGAGCCTCGTGATTGCCGTCCTGCTCGAACTCCCCATAGCACGCCATCTCATGTGGGCAACATTAATCATATCCGCCATCTCATACATCGATTACATGCGCGACGGCATCAAACAAATCGGAAACGAAGACGAGGCCTAATATGAGCGAAAAACGGAGACTGAGCGAAAAACGGGGACTGACTCCCTTTTTCCGGCAGTTTGAAAAAAGGGTGTCTGTCCCCGCTTTTCGCGGCCCGTAGGCGGTTTGAAAATCGTGTCTGTCCCTGCTTTTCGCGGCTTGAATAACCTCACCAAATTCACGAACAAGAGTATCTAATGGCTAAAAAGAAAAAACTACCCCTGGTCGCTATTGTCGGCCGGCCCAACGTTGGCAAATCCACACTCTACAACCGCATCGCCGGACGTCAGGGAGCCATCGTACATTTCGAAGAAGGCATCACCCGCGACAGGTCCTACTCCACCGCCGAATGGGAAGGCAGGGCGTTCCGCGTCGTCGATACCGGCGGGATTGTCGAAAACCCCATCGACCCGATCATCAAGAAAATGCAGGATCAGGTCCACAAAGCCATCGAAGAGGCACGCGTCATCGTGTTCCTCATCGACGGCCGGCAGGAACTCACACGCGTCGACGAACAACTCCGAGAAGAACTCTTCAAATACGGCAAGCCCGTCGTCCTCGCCGTCAACAAGCTCGACAACCCAAAACTCGAGCAAAACCGCTTCGATTTCTACCGACTCGGGTTCGGCGAACCCTTCGCCATCAGTTCCACACACGGCCTCGGCATCAACGCACTGCTCGACGAGATCGTCAAACACCTGCCCGAGCCGGCAACGGCCCCGCAGCCTACCGAGGCGGAAACGGAGGAGGAGGCGGAGGAGGAGGTCGAACCCGCCGTAACCAAAGTCGCCGTCATCGGAAAACCCAACGTCGGGAAAAGCTCGTTCGTCAACGCCATTCTCAACGAAGAGCGCGTCATCGTCGACGAAACCCCCGGTACCACCCGAGACGCCGTCGACATCGAATTCCACTGGAAAGGCAACGACTACCTCTTCATCGACACCGCCGGCCTCCGAAAAAAAGCCGGCATCAAACGGTTCGTCGAGCATTTCAGCGTCAGCCGGTCGCTCCGCGCCATCCGACGCGCCGACGTCTGCCTCGTCATGATGGATGCCACAGAAGGTATCACCGAACAGGACAAACGCGTCGTCGATTACGTCCAGGAACACGGCACCGCCATGGTGCTCGTCTGGACCAAATGGGACCTCGTCGAGCACAAGGAGGCCCGCCTTAAATCCCTCAAGGAAGATCTGGACTTCAAAGCCCCGTTCTTGAAGTGGGTGCCATGGATGACCATCTCAAACCTCACCCGGCTCCGCCTCTTCAAAGTCTTCGACTACATCGACAACGTCGCCGCTGAAGCCCGAAAACGGATCGGCACCGCCGAACTCAACAAATTCATGGAAGAGATCCGCGCCGTCCACGCGCCCGCCGTCCAAAAAGGCAGAGTCGCAAAAATCCGTTACGCCACACAATCCGGCGTAAGACCCACCACCTTTATCCTATTCGTTAACCAGAAGCGGCTGTTCCACTTCAGTTACATGCGCTTTATCGAAAACAGGCTCCGCGAAAAATACGGGTTTGAAGGCGTCCCGATCCGACTCGAACTGCGCGAGGAACAACGCGAGAAAAAATCATGACCTACCTCGCCATCATCCTCTCCTACCTCATCGGCTCGATACCCACCGGCCTCTGGCTCGGCCTCAAATTCCGCGGCATCGACATCCGCCAGTACGGCAGCAAAAACATCGGCGCCACAAACACCATGCGGGTCCTCGGCAAAAAACTCGGCGCAATCGCACTCGCCGGAGACGCCGCTAAAGGCCTTATCGCCGTACTCCTGTTCGGCCGTCTCGCACCCTGGCAATACCTGCCCCTCGCCTGCGGTATCGCCGCCATACTCGGCCACACCGCCTCCGTCTTCCTCCGGTTCCGCGGCGGAAAAGGCGTAGCCACCGGCGGCGCCGTATTTGCCGCACTCGCCCCCATTCCGACCGCCATAGCCGTTGCCGCGTTTGCCGCCGTCCTCGCGCTCACCCGGATGGTAAGCGCCGGATCCATCGTCGCCGCAATCGTACTCGCCGCATCCGTCATCGGCTTCGGTGCGCCATGGCCCCTCCAAGCCGCCGCAGCCGCCATCGCACTCTTCGTAATCTACAAGCACCGCGCCAATATCGCCCGTATCCTCCGCAACCAGGAAAACAAAATCTAACCCGTCGGGTCGCCCCCTGGCAGTTGTAGGGGGTGTCCACCTTTTTCTGTCGGGACGCCCCCCGGGCGCTCTTCTTAGCGCCGTAGTCTTGTGCGCCGTTGTGGGGGCGGGACGTCGTAAATGCGGAACTGACCACCGGCTTCGACCCTGGCCGCATACGTGGTTGCCGGTTCCTGCCGCGAAACGGCCACTATGCGCAGATTCTCGGATACTGCCAGGGCGAGCACGCGCTCAGGCAGGTCATACTCAAGTTGCCCCACCACAGTGCGGCCGGCCCCGCCGATTTCGATAAAAACATGCTCGCCCGGCCCAGGATAAATGTGGACGCCGTGGGAAACATCGATGCGGCCCGCAGAGAGAGAGTAGCGGCCGATAACGAGTGGCAGGGCGGGCACGCGCGTGAGTTCGAATCGGCCGTCCGGCCCGGTGGGCTCGTTCCACATCCACTGTATCGGGCTGCTTGACGTCGCGCCTTCAAGCAGCACGGCCACTTGTGCGCCGGCCTCGGGGGTGTCGCCGCGGTAGACGGTACCGGAGATGGTTGCCCAGGACGTGAGCGTAACGGTGCTGCCATTGGCGAACTCTGCCGGCGTAAATATCGCGAATCCTGCCTGGTGAACAACGAGCAATCCTGGCGGCTCGGGGCTTCCTGCCAGTTCGAACTTCCCGTCGATACCTGTTTTCTGGTACCGGCTGGGGTCGCGCAGGAGCGCCAAGCCGAGTTGCCCCTGCTGGAGGATGTAGAAGTTGCCGGGCAGTGTGCACACTACTTCCGCACCGACCGCAGGCGCTCCGTCAGGTCGTAGAATGGTGCCGGACACGGCTTCGCCGCGTTGAAGAGTTATTATGAGGGGCTCGATCGGGTCACCGAGGTGGATCGCAGGGCCGGAGGCAGGGTAGTAGCCGTTCGCGGAGATTTCGATCGCGTATCGATCGGTGTCCTGATTCGCGACGTTCACTTGAACCAGCTCTATCTTGAACTCGCCTTGAGGGGACGAGAATGTCTCGCCGGGCGAGGTGGTCATAAAGTGCAGGACGTCCCATCCCTCCATCACGTGGCAGGTGCGGGCTTCAAATTCTGTTACGGGCTTGCCTGTTGCGCCATCGACCACGCTTCCTGTAAAGACAATCCGTCTGTACAATATGAACTCGTACGGCTCGTCACGTGCGATGACCTCATGCTGTGATAGGTAATATTCTCTCGCCTCGAACGACACCCACGTTGTTTTGCCCACCGGCACATGCTCGATAGCGAATGTGCCCGAAGCGTCCGTTTGTGTCGACACCCCTTCAGAACGTACATCAGCCCCCTGCACCGGCTCCCCGTCTTGATCAAGCACGCGGCCCCGAATCAGCCCGCCGCCAAGCAGCGTAATGTTCAACGGCGGGTTGCCAGCCGCTGCTTCAAACGGGAACACCGCAGGTGCATATCCATGCTGGCGCACCTTCAGTTCCTGGCTGCCCGGAGGAATACAATTCAGCTTAAATGATCCGTCCGCTGCGGTATGCGTGCTCGTCATGTCCTCGGTTGGCCAGCCGACAGTCAAGGGTCCGCCCGGCGCCCGGGAATCGAGGGCGTGATAAACGAGTGCATCCGGCACGGGTTTGCCAGAACCATCGCGGATGACACCCGCCACGGGCACGCCGGGGTGAAGCGCAATGACCGCCGTGCCGTCACGCAGTGAATCCAGGGGCGGCTTCATGTAGTCGACGTCGCAGTCCGTGTTGATGTAGTTCTCATGTTTCACCGTCACGTCGACTCGGTCGAGTTCCGCGGGAAGCAACCGGCTCCACCGTCCCTGCGCGTCGGTGACAGCCTGCCGCAGATACACGCCTTCGATTTCATACTTGAGCTCAACGAGCGCAACGGGCACAGGCCGGCCCTGGGTGTCCCTCACCACTCCTCCATACCGCATCAACGCCCCTGCCTGGGTGTAGTTCTGACTGACGCACCCCGGAATCTCCAAGAATAGCTTGTTATGGGCGGCTTTTTGCGCCGCAGCCTCTGGCACGTGCAGGTCAGGCATTTCAACGTGATACGCCTTGAATGCAAGTTCTACCGGCGGGCTCCATTCCAGCGGGGCCATACCCTCCGGCATGATGACTCGCGCCTGTAAACTGTACCCGTCGTCAGCCGGTATTGTCTTGCACTCAAAATACCCCTGCACGTCGGTCAGCAGCGGATATGAGACGTACTCACGCCCTTCCCTGTCCACGATTCGCAACTGCACGACGGCAAGTGGGACGGGACTGCCCGCGTCATCAAAGAGCCTGCCCGACACTTCGATGATGTTGCACGTCAGCGCCACTTCCGCTCTGCTCGTGCCTGAAACGACGGTGAACAACGCGCTCCGGTTCGTGTTCAGGCTGAACGCCGCGTATGCGGCCGGCGTGCCGCTCTCAATAGCCAAATTGATGCGTCCATCCATATCCGACCGCGGACCCATTACAGGCCATTCGTCCGAGAAACAAACGTCCGGGCGAGGGTAGCCGGTGTCGCTACGGACGATGACATCGATCGTTCCAGACTGCTCTTCTCGAGGTTCTTGCGCTGGCGCGGCCGACGGCGCGGCCGGTTGTCCAGGCGCGGCAGCCTCCTGCGCCGCGACCGCGGCCGTTTGCACAGGCTCTGAGCGGCCGTCATGGTTGTCCGATTGAAGCGCGGTAAAAATGCCCGCCAACGCCACAATCCCTGCTACCACGGCTGCGATTTTCATGGAAAATGCCCCCTTTCCGGTTAACATCCTGCTGAAACTGCTCGTCACGGGCCGCGGCTGGACCCGGCGATACCTTTGCGGCGCAGGCGCTCCCGGACCTCGCGGATCCCCCTGTCTATCCTGTACGAGACGCCCGCGCGCGACAACCCGAGGTCGCGCGCGATGGTCTCGTGAGTTTCGCCCTCGAGGAAATGGCGCACGATCGGCCCGCGCAGCGTTTCATCGAGCCCTTCGATGGCCTCGTCGACGTAGGTTTGGACGTCGTCCCATCGGGCTTCCTGGGCCGGGTCGAGCGTCTCGACGTAGCGCCGCTCGCGCTCGCGCCGCCGCGACTCGGCCCGCAAGTGGTTCAGCGACAGGCGCGTAGCGGTCGTATGGAGCAGCCCCGGCAGCGACGGCCCCGCCCGCCGCACCGTGGCCAGCCGCAGGAAGCACTCCTGGGTCGCGTCCGCCGCTTCGGCGCCGCTGCCCAGGATGCGCCGGCACGTCGAGTAGACCATCCGCGAGTGGCGCGCGACGATTTCCGCCATCGCTTCGGCGTCACGCCGTTCGACCCATCGCTCCAGCAGCACCGCGTCCGGCTGTTCCATCGCCCGATCCTCTTTCTGGTACTCACTGTTATTACACCGCGCTGTACGGCTTGGCAAGGCCGGCAAAGCAGGCGAGATGAGTTTGTTTTTGCGGAACGAGGGGGAATTAACTGACGTAATGGATGCTTAAAATAATAAAAGTGACATAAGTGACATAAGCGACGTAAGAGACACCGCAAAGAAGCCGGGTCAAGAAAAGAGGACGCCCCGTTTTCGTCCTCTTGTTCTCAATTTTCTGCGCATGGACATAATGCCTGTGCACCAGTT
>JAPLKX010000599.1 GCA_026387845.1 Candidatus Hydrogenedentota bacterium
AATCTTGTACAACGTGCAGCCCAGCGCGGACATGTTGTCTTTTACGGCGGTGGTGAGCGTGAGGCCGGAGTCCGTGGTCTGGATGGCGGCATCGAGCGCCTGGAGTGCGGCGCGAACGTTGGCCTGGCTCTGCACGCGGACGAACTTGGTGGTGGTGACGTGGGTCTGGGTGTCGTCGGCGCCCGTGATTCTGATATCTCCGGCAACGGCCCGCACGGCGATGGTGGCGTTTTCGGGCAAGGTGTAGGTCTGTGAGGCGACTTCCTTGAAGGGCTGATAATCGGCAGCCGCGCCCGCGGCGGTTGGCAACGGCCCCTGTCCCGCCGCCTGGATCACGATGGGCGCAAACGTGGTGCGCAGGACAATTTGCTGGCGTGATCCCATGCTGGGGCTTCGGCCGATGGTAACGTTGCCGTGGGTGGCCCGGGTCAATTCGAGGTCCGACTCGATGTCACCGAACAGGGCTGTTGCCTCGAGATCCGGCACGATATTTTCCGTCAGTTGCAGGTAAACGGGCCCGCTCTCACAGGACACGTCGACGTTGCTTTCCACATCGAGACCGCGCAGTGCCACCGACCCCCAGAAATTTTTTATCTCGAGGGGCCCGGCGATGTCGGCGAACTCGGCGCGGGCGTAGTGCAGGTCGAACGTGCCGCCCTGCCGCAGCCCCTGGGCCTGGACGGGAAATTCGCCGCGGCTGCGCACATGGACGCTGCCCGAGCAGTTGCGGAGGGATACGGCGCCGTACCTCGAGTCGACCGCCACAGCCCCGCCGATACCCGTCAGGAGGGTGTCGCCGAAATCGTTGCGAACCGAGAGCCCGACGTTTCTGGGGATGGTAACGACGTAGTTGACTTCGATGCCGGGCTTGCCCTGGCCGTCGCGCAGGTCGGGCAGGACGGTACGGACTTCGGCCAGTTTATCGGCGCTTGGCGAACCGTTTTGGGGCGGGGTGACGCGGATTTCCACGCCTTCGGCGATTTCCGAGGCGAGTGCGGTGGTTTCCGCGGCGACGGATATGGCGGCAGCCACCCTGACCACCTGGTTGTCCCAGGTGGACACGCGCACTTCGCCGGCCCCGAACTCGTTGCTGATTGAAATGACGGCACCGGGCGACACCGGATACGACTCTTCAAACTCGCGCCGGACGTTGAACCCGCCCGATTCCTCCGCGTCGCCAAAACCCAACCCCGGCCCAATTACGTCAAGGGCTTTTTCCCCAACCAGATCCAGCAGGCGCGGCACGTCTTCAAACAGGCTTCCGACCCGGCCCATAATGCCCTGATCGCCGTCGGCTGCCGCCTCGCCAAGGAATAAGGCGGCTGTGGCTAGTATGATGGCCGCAGGAATCCGTAGCGGTGATTTCGGGTAGGGCGTCATGTGTAATCCGTTATCGCCAAACAGGTTAACCAGTCAAAAGCGGAGCGAAAAACGGGGACTGACTCGGTTTTCTCAAACTGCCGAGAAAACCGAGTCAGTCTCCGTTTTTCGCGCGGTGCGCGGGGATGGCGGGAATTATAGCGCCGCAACTCCCGGCGCTCAAAGGTTCCGTTCGACATACAGCGCCTTCAGGGTCTGTGCCTGCCGCTGAAGGTGAGAGCCAATCATTTGGCTTGCGCGGGCGCAACCGGGGTTGCGTTCGAGCGCGGCACGGGCGGCCTCGATATCGGCCCCGAGCGCCTGGGCTGCGCGGCGGTATTCGATTTCCCACGGGCTTGGGGGCGTCTTGGGCTGGAAACTCAGCGCCGCGACAAGCGTCCGCACCTCGGCTGCGGCTTGCCTGAGCACTTCGGGCGAAATGCCGGTGTCGGCCGGGCCTGCCTGGGTCGGGCGGACGGCCGCATGGACCGCCGCGTCGTCCGTTGAACCGTCGCTCAGCGCCGC
>JAPLKX010000573.1 GCA_026387845.1 Candidatus Hydrogenedentota bacterium
GGATTCATACCTGCGGTGGAGGACCTCAGAAATCCGGGCGGCCGCGCGCGCACGATCGGCCGACTCGCGCCCCGAGACCGACGCACACGAGATTCCACCCCAAACGGCACACGACTCGATAGCGGCCGGCGAGCGGCTTCCACTGATGACACGGATGCAGGTCAACACGCTGCTGTTGGCCGCCGCCAGCCATCCCGCGACCTTGATCGAGACACTCGGCCGTACTGCGGAACACGACCCGCGGGTCTTGCCGATCCTCGAGCGCGCGCGCCTCATTGAGCGTTCGGCCAAGGAACGTCGTTTGCTGGAGTTGCTTTCAGTACGAAAACAAACAGACAAAATACTGGTCTTTGCAAGTTTCCGGAGGACGCTCGAACGCCTGAAGTCCCTGCTGGCCGGCGGGGGAATCGCCTATTCGGTCTTCTCGGGGGCCGAATCGGCCGCGGAAAAAGACCGCGCCGTTGACCTCCTGCGGACCCAAGTTCCCGTAATGCTATGGTCCGAATCGGGCGGCGAAGGCCGAAATCTCCAGTTTGCGAACGTCCTGATCAACTACGACCTTCCCTGGAACCCGATGCGTATCGAGCAGCGGGTCGGTCGTGTCCATCGCATTGGCCAACGACGCGAGGTTTTCATTTTCAACTTATGCACGGCCGGCTCGATCGAGGAACGGATCCTTCGCCTACTTAACGACAAGATCCGCATGTTCGAGCTCGTGGTGGGCGAGGCGGGCGCCATCCTGGGCAATCTCCATGGCGGCGATGAATTCCAATCGCTTGTCCTGGATATGTGGCTGCGGTCGCAAAGCCAGGACGAACTGAACCTCGAATTCGAACTGCTGGGCGATTCGCTCGTCCAGGCCCAAAAAGAATATCTCGATGCGAAACAACTCGATGAGGCCCTTTTCGGGGAAGATTACGAATGAGCGCCGATCTTGAATACAGGCTCTATGCGTTCACGCGCGACGTCCTCGAGTGGCGCGGCGGGGCGGTGGATTGGCCCGAGGACAACCCCACGGGCGAAGCAATCCTGCCGCCAGATGTGGCCCGGATGCTCGGGACCTCCGAATTGGCGACCCTCGCACACGCACCCCGAGAGGGCTGCCTGTCGCCGAACCTGACCACGAATTTCATTGAACGGGCGGGAGCCCTTTTCGAGGGCCGTCCCACGGTTGGCCATTTCCAGATACCCAGCCTCTACCTTAAGAAATCGCCCATCCCACCCCTGATTGATCGGGTGTTTACCTGGCATCACGTGCAAGTCCGCCTTCTCCAAACCGGCTCCGCCGAGGCCGAATACCATTCCTGGTTTTTCCAGGCCGCCGTTCACGCCGACGATCCCTGGGAGGACGTGCTGCCAGTCACGCTTAATGCTGAAACGCAAACATTCCTGCCCATGCCCGATCTGGTGTATCGGGAAGACCTCCAACCTGCAGAAAGCTCCGACTCCGCGCCACCCGATACCTACCAAACCGCGGCTGGGCAAGCCGCTAAACTGATGGGCGCGCGCTCGAACGAATTCGTTCAGCGCGTCCAGGGACGTCTCGCGCGCGAGCAACGCAGGATCCGCGACTACTACGGAACACTGTTGCGACAGACAAAGGCACGAATGCAGAAATCCAAGACCGATAAGGACATCGAGAAACAAAAAGATCTCGCCCAAGCCATTGAACTCGAGCTACGGCGCAAACTCCTCGAATTGGACCAACAATACGATCTCCACGGCGAACTCCAGCCAATTCTGCTCGCCCGAATCAGCATGCCCACCCTGTTTGCCGACTACAGCATCGTCCGGCGGAAGGCGCGCCGTACACTCCGCATTTTCTGGAATCCGATCCTGAAAGCCATCGAGCCACTCGGATGCCACCTCTGTGGAGAATCTGTTTTCTCCGTTCATTTTCTCGACGACGCTCTTGCACCCACCTGTGGCGACTGCCTCAATTCACGAACGTGAAACTGTTAAGCGGCTTATAATCACAGCTTATGCAGACCTCCATCATCCTCGCGACCGCCAACGCCCGGTACGGCCACACTGCCTTCGGCCTTCGATGGCTGCACGCCAACCTCGGCCCGTTGCGCGGCCACGCGCTGATTCGCGAGTTCACGATTCGGGATCACGCCGCGCACATGGCGCAAACGCTGCTCGGATACAACCCGCGGTTGGTCGGCCTCGGCGTATATATCTGGAACATCGGCCTTATTACGGAAACCGTCAGGCTGATAAAAACTGAGCGGCCGGACGTAACCGTCGTGGTGGGCGGCCCCGAGATTTCGCACGAGTACGAAAGCACGCCCTTATTCAGTTCGGCCGACTACCTGGTGCGAGGCGAAGGCGAACTCGCGTTTGCCGGTCTCGCAGAACGCCTATTGGCCGGGCAGCCCCCAAAAGAAAAGGTCTTATACCAGCCGCCGGACGATCTCAGCCGGCTTCGCTCGCCTTACGACTTATACACCGACGAAGACATTGCCCGACGCACCCTGTATGTCGAGAGCACGCGGGGATGCCCGTACCGGTGCGCCTTCTGCCTCTCGTCGATCGAGGCGGGTGTGCGGGAGTTTCCGCTCGAACCGTTTCTGGCCGATCTCGAGGGGCTGATCGAACGGGGCGCGCGACAGTTCAAGTTCGTCGACCGAACGTTCAACCTGCGCCAGGCACGCGTTGAATCGATCCTCCAGTTTTTTCTCGCACGCAACATTG
Organism: Candidatus Hydrogenedentota bacterium; assembly: GCA_026387845.1. Taxonomy (GTDB): domain Bacteria; phylum Hydrogenedentota; class Hydrogenedentia; order Hydrogenedentales; family SLHB01; genus JAPLKX01. The sequence continues at coordinate 2,698 of JAPLKX010000573.1, forward strand.
AGAATGTCCGGCTGCATTTTGAGATTGTACCCGACCGGCTCACGCCCGCCACCCTCGAGTTGTTCGCGCAGTTTCCAGGCGGCGTCCTGCATCTCGAAGCGGGCGTGCAAAGTATCAACCCCGAAACGCTCGATGCGGTTTCGCGCCTGCAAAATGTGGAGAAAACCATCGAGAATCTCCGGTTCTTGCGCAATCAGACCGGCGCCATCATCCACGTCGACCTCATCGCCGGCCTCCCCGGTGAAAACCTCGAGTCGTTTGGCCGGGGGTTTGACGCGCTGGCGGCGTTGCGCCCGCACGAACTGCAGGTCGGTATTCTCAAGCGGCTCAAAGGCACGCCGCTGGCGCGGTACCACGGCCCCCACAAAATGTCGTTCCGGCCCGACCCGCCCTACGACGTCATTCAGACTGAGTCGATCAACGCCGGCGACATCGACCGCATAAAAAGGTTTGCCCGATACTTCGACATCTATTACAACTCCGGCAACTTCCCCCAAAGCTGCCCCCAGATTTGGAAAGACATGGCCTCGCCATTCGCAGCCTTCATGGCGTTTTCCGATTTTGTGTGGGAGAAAACAAGGCAGACTCACGCCTTTTCACTGGCTCAATCGGCCAAGCTGCTTTTCGAGTTTCTCGTCAAACGCGCCGGCATGGGAAATGAGCAGGCTGCCGCGTTGGTGGAAACCGATTTTCGCCGCGTCCCCGGCAGAAAAGACCGGCTCCGGCTGGGTTGACCCCACCGTAAGCTCAAGTCGTGGCAGATGTAGGTCCGAATTCCGATTCGGACATGCACTCTCAGTCCAGCCCCATTCGAATATCCCGCAAACGCCGCAAAACGCGCTTTACAGGATGGCGCAAAGTGTCTACAATGAACCCGTCCAGCGACCACAGGGAGTGCGGTTTTTAAAGGCAGCGGTCGCTAACGGAGTCAGCGGATGCAGAAATCAGCGCAAACTGATCAGTGGGCAGAAAACTCCTGAAAATGACAAAAGTTTCCCGGATTGTTTCTTCCCTGCCGGCCGCGCCCGACGCTAACCCGTTTATACCGTTAGACTTATGCGTTTTGCTCGGCGTGGCACACCCCTTGCTCTCCACCTGTCGATCCAACAGGCAAGACAGGAAAGGAGGTATCGGGTGACGGCATTGTCGGGCGTTGATACGTCGCAATTGCTGGTGACCGCGATGAAAGTCTGTAAAGAGAATCATCGCATCCTCGCCAGCAACATCGCGAACATTGACACGCCCAACTACAGTCCGCTCAGTCTGGATTTTCAATCGGCGTTGCGGCAGTCACTCAATGGGCAGGGGCGCGTTTCTCTCCGCACAACACAGCCCCAACACATTGACAAATCGACGCATCGGCCGACGTTTGAGCGCCTTGTGCAATCTCCCAAGAACGACTATAATACGGTCGACTTGGACGACCAAATGGCACAGCTTGCCCAGAATACGGATCGCTACACAACATATGGTAGTCTGTTAGTCAAGCAGTTTGACCAGATCAAGTCCATGCTGGCGGCCATGCGATAGGGGTAGGGGATGATTCAAAGCGTTTCGGGACGAGACATCGCGCTGAGCGGGCTGAAGGCCCAGCGCGTGAGAATGAACGTCATCGCCCTGAATATCGCCAACGCCGAAACCACGCGGATGCCCGAGGGCGGCCCGTTCCGTCGGCAACTGGCGGTGTTTCGCGGCGAACAGATGCGGCCCGGGGCCAACCCGGAGCATCTTGGCGTTCGCGTAAAGCGCATCATCACGGATGACAGCCCATTCCGGACTGTGTATAATCCAGCGCACCCGGACGCGGACGCGGACGGGTACGTCCAGATGCCCAACATCAGCATGGCGGTCGAGATGGTGGATTTGATATCGGCTCAGCGTGCTTACGACGCCAACATCGCCGTAATGGTTTCGGAACGACGGATGAACCAGCGCGCGCTGGAGATCATCCAGAGATGAGGATAGCCCAGCATGGCTGACCCACTGCGCCTGGCGGGGATAGGCATACGCTCGATAGGAATCGGCCCGACGGGAGTCGGGGCGCCGCAAGTCGAGCCGCCGCAACCGCGCCTTGCAAGGCCGGTTGCGCCGCCGTCCGGGGCATCGTTTAAAGACATGCTGGCTGAGGCGATCGGCGAGGTGCAACGGCTCCAGACGGAGGCCGACACCACGGTTCGCCAGCTTGTGGCCGGTGAGATATCCGACGTAACGGAAACCATGGTGGCGGTGGAAAAAGCCGATGTCGCGTTTCAGACGATGATGCTCGTGCGCAACAAGATGGTCCAGGCGTACGAAGAAATCATGCGAATGCAAGTCTGAACGCGGCCGGCGCGGCTCTCCTGGGGAACAGGGCTGAAACTGGGGCCGGGGACAGCCGTACGGAAAACGGTCAGTGGGCGTACCTGATGGCGCCGGCTGGCCGCGAGCGCGGAGGTTACAGTTGAATCCACTACGGGATCTTCCGTAGAGGCCACTACGGGTCCAACCGTAGCGGGAGGTTGGTCGTTTCTGTTTAAACCACGGGAACGGCCTGCCTGCGGATCGTTTTAGCTGGGAACTGCAACGGGGTTTTGTCAAGGCGCCGAGGTGTGGTTGATGGATTTTCTGCGTCAACTCGTCATGGGGATTGGTCAAGCCTGGCGACGGCTGTCTATCAGTGCGCGGGTGAACGTTGTGCTCGCGGCACTGGCGACGATCGCTGTGGTCGCCTTCATGGTGAGGACCGCGAGCCAGCCGCAGTACGTGCGCTTGTTCGAAAACCTAGACCCGTCTGAAACGTCCAGTATCGCGGCCCTGCTTGATCAGGAAAGCATCCCTTACGAACTTGCC
>JAPLKX010000791.1 GCA_026387845.1 Candidatus Hydrogenedentota bacterium
GAGGTTCACATCACCGCCGCCGGGCGGTTCATCGTCGCCGACGTGGACGGCAAGGCTATGCCGGTGCCCATCGAGGAATATAAGGCACGCCTGGCCGCCCGTCTGGTGCAGCAAGTCCATACCCTGGAAGATTTCCGGGGACGGTGGATCGACCCGCCGTCGCGGCAGGAACTTATCGATGCGCTGGTGACCTCCGGCTATTCGCCGACCGTCGTGCGGATGGTGGACGACCGGCAAGATTACGACCTTTACGACGTGTTGGCCGAGCTTGGCTGGGGCATGTACCCGCGCACCCGCCACGACCGCACCATGGCCTTCACATACAAACATGAAGACTGGATCAGCTCCTTGCCAGGCAGGGCCGCTGCCACAGTGCGAGCTATAGCAAGCCAGTTCGAGCGAGGCGGTACCGATGGGCTGGAGAATCCGCAGATCTTCCAGACGCCCGAGGTCAGATTGGCCGGAGGGCTGGAGGCGCTGCAAATGGCAGGCAACCCGCGTGAATTGCTGATTGAGACCAAAACGAGGATGTTCGCCGCATGACGAAGACTAAAACCACGAAACACACCAAAGACACGAACAAGAAACTCGCACCAATGGTGCGAGAAATTTCAAGCGCGACAATCCAAAAGTGCAACCACTGGTTGCACAAATCGGATGGACCCATAACCTCACCATCCTCCAGCAGTGCAAGGATCCCCTTGAACGCGAATTTTACATCCGTCCGCATTTTCAAGCGGTTGCCGAAGGAATTGCAGGGCCAGCTTCCATCGCCCAAACAAATCGCCGCTTTGCTGGAAAACGCATGAGTTCGGAAACCACGAAACACACGAAAGACCTGTCTGCGTGCAGCGCACAGGCAGGCACAAAAGAGGAACTTCTTGCCGGCTGGCGCTGGGTCAGGCTGGGGGAGGTGTGCCAAGTCAACCCGCGCGATCTGCTGATTGAGACCAAGACAAGGATGTTCGCCGCATGAGTGAGACCGCACAGGTGAGGGCGACGCATGCGTCGCCCCAACAAAGGGAACTGCCATCCGGCTGGCGCTGGGTCAAGCTGGGAGAGGTGTGCGAGATCATAGCAGGGCAGTCTCCACCTGGCTCGACATACCGAACGAGTCCCGAGGGGCTACCTTTCTTTCAAGGTAAGGCGGACTTTGGTTTATTGAACCCTGTTCCGCGCGTATGGTGTGTGGAGCCGAACAAGATTGCCAATCCTGGTGATATTCTGATTTCCGTGCGTGCGCCTGTGGGGCCAACCAACGTCGCCAATATGAAGTGCTGCATAGGTCGAGGACTGGCAGCGATTCAATGTGGAGGCAAAGTCGATAGCGACTTTATCCTTGCTGCCCTTCGGCGCTTTGAGAACAAATTGGTTCAGAAAGGATCGGGCAGCACATTTGAAGCGATAAGTCGTGATGATTTGGAGAAACTTGCTATACCTCTCCCTCCCCTTATCGAGCAGAGGAGGATTGCGGGGGTATTGCGCGAGCAGATGGCGGTAGTGGAGAAGGCCCGCGCGGCGGCCCAGGGACGGCTTGAGGCGGTCAAAGCTCTGCCCGCCGCGTTCCTGCGCCATGTCTTCCCCCAACTCGGCCAACCCCTCCCCGCCGGCTGGCGCTGGGTCAAGCTGGGGGAGGTGTGTGAGTTTCTTGACCATCGACGGAAACCAATTAACGAAGTCGAACGTGCGAAACGTAATGAAGGCAAACGAGCAGAAGACCTTTACCCGTACTACGGCGCTAATGGGCAAGCGGGATGGATCGACGATTACTTGTTCGACGAGCCGTTGATTTTGCTTGCAGAGGATGGCGGGGCATTTGGTTCGGCAGATACACCAATTGCTTACAAGGTTGAGGGCAAAACTTGGGTGAACAATCACGCCCATGTGTTGAGACCTCGAAACGGAGTTGATTTCGATTACTGCCTGGCGTCAATCTCTATTCGACCGGATTTGGCGAATCTTGCTACGGGCAATACTAGACCGAAGTTAAACCAAGCCCTCGCTGCGGGCATTCCCATCCCCCTCCCGCCCCTTGCCGAGCAACGGCGGATTGCGGGGGTGTTGCGCGAGCAGATGGCGGCGGAGGAGAAGGCGCGCGCGGCGGCGGAAGAAGAACTGAATACGATCAACGCCCTGCCGGCGGCCTTGCTGCACCGGGCGTTCAACGGAGAAATATGAGATGGCAAAAACTAAAAAGGAAAACCGGGGCGCCCTCCGGACCATCGACGGCGGCAGGGGCGAGATCATCATCTACCAACCCGG
>JAPLKX010000662.1 GCA_026387845.1 Candidatus Hydrogenedentota bacterium
GTCAAATTCCCCAACGGCGCCAAACGAATCGTTTTCGATGAAAAAGGCGCCTGGAACGCAACTTAATTATGTAGCGCAGGCGTCTCGCCTGCGCGCGTCTTATTAATTAGTCCCGGCCGGGACGGCACTTTGTCCTTTCCCAGACCCCAAACCCCATGCAATTTTCCGCCCCGCGCTCCTGTTCTCTCATGAAGTGCCCGCTTTTTTACCGGTGCCGGGAGAGACCTCGCATGAGCGGCAGCGCCCCAAAGATCACCTCACAAATCGCCCCATCTCTCTTACTATTGGCCGATTTGGCAGTCCTGAGTGCGGGCTTGGCGGGTTTGGTAGTCGCCGAATCGGGCCTGATGCCCGGCTTTCACCAGCCCATCAGCGCAAACGTGAGAATTGCCGTCGGCGCACAGGGCGCTGTCCTGTTTCTGGTAGGCACCCTGCTCGTCGTCCGTACCGGAAGTACACCCTCGCGCAGGAGCAGCCAGGAAACCCCGCTCTACAAGTTGTACGGCCTGAACACCCCCCGTGCCGGCGACGAATTCCAGAATTTCCACATCACCACGGAAAACTCGAATCCCCTCCAGTTCATGTGGGCCGACACTGTCGCCGGCAGCAGGATCTGCCCGCGGATTGACCACAACAGCCAATTCCTGCGCGTCGAGTTTCTCAACGCCCAAAATGCCCCTCCTTGCAATATAGTCGTCAGAACCATGGGCCAGGCGCCGCTACTCAACGTGCCCCGGCGCAACTACCTCCAGTTCCAAGCCCGCGTGCCAACCTGCCAGCCCAAATTCACCCGGCCCACTGCACAAACCTTCCACAAAGACCAAGAGCTTCCCGCTGGTGCGCCTCAGCGCCTGCGCCGGGTTGCGCTGAGTGTCCGGCTGGTCAATGGGATGCTGCAGCACTGGGCCTGGCAGGGGCGGTCCCAGGCGCCTAGACACCTGGTCGTCGAGGGACATAGCTGGAAAACCTTTAAACTGCCCCTTGGTGAAGGTTGGGCCAGGTTCAACACCGACGGCAACCCCGAAGGCCCCTCAAAACCCGATTTCAGCATCCTGTCCGCCGTGGCGTTCGAAATCGGCGACGAAGGCCCGCCCCCGCCAAGCGGCTCCTACGGGCTCGTCGACATCCGCGACATCCGCTGCGCCGACTAACGGCTCGCCGCCCAGGTAATCAGCAGCGCGACCAGAACGTCCACTGCGACAAATGCCATGAGGCCCGCCAATACCCACCACGACGCCTTATGGGCCATGTTGAGCGTCCAGCCCATCCCGGACCGCTTCTCGACCCACAGCCGCATATCGTCCGGGTTGTTATAAAAGACGCCCCACTTCCAGCATTCGTCCGGCGCCCCATCGCCAATCATGCCGCCCGCGGCTACAAATCGCGACCGGGCTCGGGACGCCCGGAAGGCGTACACTACCATGACTGTTATGATGGTGAGCACGCCGATGGCAATCACCAGAATAAAGCCTATCGGCAACGCGACGGACTCCCGGAACGGCAACCAGACCGCGGCAGCCGTCATAATGAACGCCACCAGCCAGCCCAAGGCCAGCATCAATCCTTCGTTCATCCGCCGGTATCGAGTATCCTGCTCCGCCCAACCCTCCGGTAAAGAACGGCGGCCAACCACGCGAACAAGAACCGCGCCGCCCACAATCCCCAATGCCACCACCGTACCCAGCAGAAGTAGGCCAAAAACACCAAAAAACGTCCGTGTACCCCAGCCATTGACGACGCCATGGGCGCCCCAGTGGATCGGGAACTTCTCCGGGATCTCTTCCCATCGCAACCCCAGGTAAACGGCCCCCGCCGCAAGGATCAAGAACGGCCCAGCGTACAGCAAACCCCGAAATAAGCGCGACATCACCCCTCCTCTCTAATCGCCGACTTGAAATAGCATCTCGCAAAAAAATACACCCACCGCGCCCCCATATTCATCATTCCGCATTCCGCATTTATGATTTCCCCTTGAGTTCTTCCGCGTTGTCATGTAGTCTGCGCCCCATACCATGAACGAAAAGAAACTCCTCCCCCACGCGTGGGTTGTTTTGACTCTCCAAGCGCTGTATTGCGCCGCAGCCGCGCTCAGCACGGTCTTCGTCAGCGTTTACCTCTGGGTCAACAGCCACGATCTCGCCGTCATCTGCCGCCACTACCTCGTCCTGTTCGCCGTGATCCCCCTGTTTTTCATCCTCGCCGGCTGGTACTCCCAGGCCCGCGACCGCGTCCACGTATACCGGGCCGGGCTGGTGCTCCACGCCGTATTCTACGGGGCGCTCCTCCTTCTCCGCGAGCAGTCGCCCCACTATGCCGGCTGGCTCGGCGCGCTGCTCGGCGTCACCTGGGGCATATTCTGGGTCGGCGCCAATACGTTCAATTTCGATGTTACCGCCTCCGGCAAACGGGAGTATTTTCTGGGCCTCATGCAGGTCGTCAGCGCCGGCGTCAGCCTCGTTGCGCCCGTCCTCAGCGGGGCCATCATCATGTACTCCAGCGACACGGTCGTGGGTTACCATCGCGTGTTCGCCCTCGTCCTGATCCTGTTCCTGGCGTGCCTGGTCGTCTCGCTCTGGGTGCCCAAAGACAACGTACGCAGGCCGTTCAAAATCTGGAGAGCCCTCTTTCCCGGCCCCGACCAGCGCGACTGGCGCCTCATGATGCTCGTGTCCGCGTCGCTCACCGGGTCATTCACGATTTTCCCCATCCTGCTCGGCGTGCTGATGTACGTCCAGACCGCCAACGAACTCACCGTCGGCGGATACGGCACGTTCCAGGCCGTCGCCGCGCTCATCACCGCCTATTTCGTCGGGCGCACCGTCTCCCCGTTCAACCGCAGGCGATTCATGTGGTGGGGCGTCGTGATACTTCTGGGGGCGGGCGCCACGGTGCTTGTCCCGCTCAACGTCACCACCCTGTTCCTGTTCGGCCTGTTCCGGTCTGTGTCCGGGCCCATGTTCGGCATCCCGCACTCGGGGCTCAACCTCGACATCATCGAAAAATCAGCCGAGGAACCCGCACAACGTATCGAATACCTCTGCGCCTGGGAAGTCCCGCTGGCCATCGGGCGCGTCATCATGATGGCCCTGCTCTGGCTCGTCTACGTCCAGCTGGGTGGGGGCGACTTCGCCGCACGGCTCATGCTGTTCCTGCTGTGCGCGATCCGAATCGTCACCTACCAACTTGTCATCAGAACGTCCCCCCTCCGCCGGCCCGTCCTGACCGCGCCCGTACCCGCCGAACAAGCCGCACAAACACAACAATAAAAAAACGCGGCAACGACCTTCTCGAGGCCGCTGCCGCGGGCTACTGCCAGATCTGTTTACTGTGATGCCGGTGGCGCCGCCGGTTTCTCCGCTGGGGCCGCCGCCTCTGCGGGGGGCGTCTGCGCCGGGGCCGGCTCTACTGAAACGGTTCCAGCGGGCGCCGCTCCTGCGGGGGCTCCCTCTGCCGGCGCTGTCTGCACCGAAACCGTTCCGCCGGGGGCCGCCTCCGCCGCAACGGGCTCGCCTTCGCCCTCGCCTTCGCCTTCACCCTTGGCCGCCTTATTCAAGCCCAGGGCGTCGCTGATAGCCACCGCGTCGCGCGTTATAGCCCCGTCGGTCGTCGCCCGCTCACGCAATGACGCCACGTACTCCATCAGCAACTCGCTCTGCCGTTGGGCCAGCATCTGCTTGCGAAGTTTCTCTTCTTCCTTGGGGAAATCCTTGGTCCAGGTCTCCTCCGTCGGGGGCGTCTTGCTCACCAGATCAAAGAAATAGGCGTCCGATCTGTACCCTTCCACCGGCCCGGCCATTTCGCCCGGCGCGCGATGCGCCACGTACAAATGGCGAACCGACTCGATGGGCTCGCTCATCTCACCCGCCGGCACCGTCCCGATACCCGATATAAACGTCATCGCGTCTTCTTTGGGAATCCCTTCAATCTCCGTCGTCTCCGTCGACAACTCTTTCGCCGTCTGAACCGTCAGGCCCAACTGGCTCGCCGTACCCGTAAAATCGCCCGATTCCTTCGCCTTGGCTGCAAACTCGTTCGCCTTGTCATCGACCGCCTTACGCTCTTCTTCAGACAACTGCGGCCGGATCATGATGGTTCGGATCAACTTGCTGGGCTCGCCGGTCTTCTCGTCGGGCTTTTCCTGGTCAACTTTGAAAATATAGTAGGCCCCATTGTTTTCAACGGGATCGCTAACGTCGCCCGGTTTCATATCGAGCGTCACTTTCATGAACTCCGCCTTCGTCTTCTCCGCCGTAAACCAGCCCACTTCGCCCCCGTTTTCCTTTGCTTTCGGCATGTCGCTGTACTGCCCCGCAAGCGCCGCAAAATCCCCGCCACCGCGCGCCTTGCTCACTATCTCATCCAATACCGCCGGGCGCGGAGGCACCAACGAAAAACCCACATACTCCACATACCGCTTCTCCGGCGTCTGGTATTTTGTCGGGTCCTCGTCATACTGCGCTTTAATCTGCTCGTCCGTCGGCGTGATCTTCGGGTCCACCGTAATAAACTTCACCTTGTAGGTGGTCCGGCTGGTTTCAAAAGCGTCTTTGACCTCCTGATCCAGCACCCGCGCCGGCGCCGTCACCTCTTTAATCAGGATCTCCCGTGACACCTGGTCCGCGACCGACGCATAAATGGCGTTCCAATCCTGCCGCCGATCCGCGGTTACCCAGTCGTTCCATAGCGTCGCGCTGAACTTCCCCGACTCGTCCTTGAAGCTCGGGTCGTCCTTGAGCCGATCCACCAGGTACTGCCGGCTCAACGGCGGCCGCATCTTGTTCACCTCGATGTTGATCAGCGCCGCGTCAATCATCCCGTCCAGGATCTTCTCCGCCGTACCATCCGCCACAAGGTCTTCCAAGGCAGCCTTCTGGTTATACTGCGTCCGGCGGCGTACCTCATCACCCAGCCGGTTCACGTATTGCTCCCGCGTGATCGGCACCCCCCCGACCGTCGCGACCACCGACCGGTTCACTTGCTCGTCGCCCCGGCCACGGCCGCGGCCCCTCCGGTAACCGCCCCACGCAATAAACGACGGCACAATAATGATTACAATGCCCCACATAATGATCTTGCTGTGCTTGCGCATCCAGTGCATCATGATGCGAAAAACCTCCGAAAAAACCGCTTAGAGTGAAGCTGCTGAAAAAGACCCGCGGCGACAAGTGCCAAACTAAAGAACCTTACCATACCCGCGCCAACCTGCGCAACTCATGGAACCGCGCCAAGTTGCCCCCGCTCACCTC
>JAPLKX010000063.1 GCA_026387845.1 Candidatus Hydrogenedentota bacterium
CCACCAAAAACCAAACGAGAAATAAACCGACAGACCCAAAAGCCGGGGGGCGTCCCAACGGCGCCGAAACGACGGCGCGGGTTGGAAAACCGCGGCTGTAAGACGTACTATCAGCGTGGAGGGCAAAGAATGAACAGGCGACTTGTTGCTGTTTTGGCGCTTGCGTGCTTGACCGCCGTGGCGCAAGACGTCCCGCGGGATATGAAACTGACCGTGGTCAACCCGCTGGTACGGGTGCCGATTGATCAGGCTGTCACCGGCGCAGAGACGGCCGAGTTGTTTGCGGCCCGCGGGGAGACGGAGTCTTTTCAGATCGTTTTTACGGCGACGGACGAACGCGTCAGCAGGGTGAAGGGGGAATCGTGGGCCCTGATACGAAAAGAGGACGGTGCAGCGATTCACGCCAACAACGTAGTGCTGTACCGGGAGACGTTTGTGCCGTTGCGGAACCCGGCGCCTGGCGCGCCTCCCCCAGCGGGCATGGTTGCTGACGCGCTGGTCCCGTTTCAGGATCCTTACACGGGTGAGGCTATCGGAGAACCGGTGTGGCAAGGAAAGACCGTTCGACGTTTCGGAGGGGGCAACTTTGACATCGAGCCCGGCCGGAACACCGTGCTGTGGGTAGACGTCCACGTGCCGGCCGATACGGGGCCTGGCGTGTACGAAGGTAGACTGACGTTCGAGGACTCCAGGGACAGACGCTATAACGGGTCAGTGTCGGCAGATGATGAGGGCAAGGCTAAACTGCCGATTCGGCTGACGGTGTGGGATTTTACGTTGCCTCCCGGGCCCACACATGAAAACCATTTCGGCGGGTTCGGAAACGTCGCCGGCTATCTCAAGCTCGATCCCGGCTCGAGCGAGTTTCAGGCCATCGAAGAGCGGTACATCGAGATGATGGCCGCCCACCGGCTCAATCCGCCAATCCCCGCGCGGCTAAAACCCGCCGTGGCTGATGACGGCACGGCGCAGTTCAGCGATGAGCTGACGGCGCAGTGGGCCGAGTTTGTCAAGCGGTACAATGTAACCAACATCGAAGTTCCCCGGGCACCGTTTTCGGACATCCTCGGCGCCGACCGGCAAAAAGCCATCAATTTCTACCGAGGCTGGTATGCGTTTTTGGACAAAAATGGCTGGGCCACAGGCGCTTACCACTATATGCTCGATGAGCCAAACGATGCGGAAGCCTACGATCAGGTTCGAAAACTTGGGGCGCTGGTGGCGGAAGGCGCGCCGAGTTTGCGCCGGTTGGTGGTTGAGCAGCCGTACCTACAAGACCCCACATGGGGATCGATTGACGAGGCGGTCGACATCTGGTGTCCCTTGTTTGGTTTCATTGACGAAGACGCCATCAAGACCGTCGAGGCGGCCGGCGACGACGTGTGGAGTTACACGGCCCTCTGCCAGAGGGCGCCGGATTATCATCCCCACTACGAGACGGTCAAAGATTGGACGCCGCCGTTCTGGGAAATCGATTTCCCGCCGATCAGCTACCGGATCGCCACGTGGATCAACCGCCGGTATTACATAACCGGGCTGCTTTATTGGTCGACCGTTTATTGGGGCGACCCCGACCGGAATCCCTGGGACGACCCCGGCTTTCGCGGAAAGTTTAACGGCGAGGGCGCCCTGTTTTACCCCGGCAACGAGGTGGGCATTGACGGCCCCGTGGCGTCAATACGACTCAAAAACCTGCGCGACGGCATGGAAGACTACGAGTTCTTCAAGTTGCTCGAAGCCAAGTCGGGTCCCGATGCTGTACTGGCTATAGTTCGCGAGGCGGCACCGGACTGGGGACATCCTACCTACGACCCGCAAAAGCTGCTCGAGCTGCGGAAACGGATCGGAGAGACACTGGCCGCGGCGCGGCGAGGGTAACAGCTACAATCAGTAGTCCCTCCGAGGAAAACTCTTTACAAACTCCCCAAAATGTTGTATGGTCAGCCTTGATGGCACTGCGTTCCCGGTTTTAAGTGCCTCGGGAGGATCTGCAAATGACCAACGCTCACCGCTATCTGAAACCGTTTCTGCCGCTCGCGGGCCTGTTGCCCCTGGTAATTGCGCTTACGGGCTGCCCGGACGATTCGAACAATAACAACATGACCGTAGTCCCGTATCTGTCGGGCCTGTCCCAGGCCGATGCCCAATCCGCCCTGTTGGTGGCGGGCCTTGTGGCGGGCGATATCACAACGGGTTACAGCGACACGGTCGGAGCGGGCCGGGTCGTGTCACAGAACCCGTACGCGGGCATATCGGTTGCGCGTGGCACGGCAGTGGCGCTGGTGGTGTCGCTTGGCCCGACGCCGGTCGAGGTGCCGGACGTGGTTGGCCAGGAGCTGTCGGCGGCGCAGGCCGCACTGACGGGCGCCGGCTTTACGAGCACGGTCACCGAGGTGTTCAGCGAAACTGTTCCGGCAGGCAGCGTGGTCAGCCAGGCGCCCGAAGGCGGTGAGTTGGCGGCGCTCGGCAGCAACGTTGGACTCGAGGTCTCGAAAGGTCCGGAGCGGGTGACGGTTCCTGATGTGACCGGCAAGACGCAATCGGAGGCGGAATCGGCGCTGACGGGTGTGCGCTTGATATTGGGCGAGGTGACGGAAGATTGGAGCGACACGGTCGAGGAAGGGGAAGTGATTAGCCAAGAACCGGTTGCGGGCGAGTCGGTGGCGCCGGGGGCGGCGGTGGACCTTGTAGTGTCGAAAGGCCCGCAGCCGTTGACGGTGCCGAGCGTCGTTGGCATGGACGTTCGTGAAGTGGAGGCGGCGCTGGTCGCGGCGGGCTTGGCGTTGGGCGATACAACCGAGGCCGTCAACGATACCATGGCGCCCGACCTGATCACCGCGCAAGACCCGGTAGCGGGCGAATTCGCGGCCCCGGGAACTGCCATAGACGTGACGGTGTCGCTGGGTTCGGACGAGATGGTGCTGCACACGCAAGTCTGGCAGGACGTCATAGCCTCCGCAGGAACGGATAAACAATCCAAATACGGCATCTACGCATCGAGGTCGCTCATGGTGGCCCATCCGGAGGTCTATCTGGCGGCGGACGCGGTCTGGATGGAGCAACTGGTGACGGTGTACGGGGGCTGGCAGGCCGAGTACGAACACCGCGACCGGCTTGATGACGGCGACTATTGGTACACCATCGGCGGGCCCATTAACCAGATACTGCACGACGACACCACGCTCGACGGCACCGAGTTCAGTTGGGACTCGTTCGAGTGGGATAACCACCGGGCCAATGCCGCACCGTTGCACGACTTGTATGACGGCAGCGCGCCGTTCCGCAACTGGCTCGATATGCGGCTGCCGATGATGTGGAACGCGATCAAGGGGACGGGTTGGCAGACGCCGATGTTGTCCCTGGGGGAGGCGCTTTTCTTCCAGTTGCGCCAAGACAACGACGGCGTATATCTGCTCGTAACCGACGCTGAACGCGCCTATGTGGCGGTCGCAGGCGAAGTCGGCGCGACCCTCTACGATCCCTTTACGGGCGAAGCCACAACGTCCGAGGCCATCGAGGGCAATGTCGTGCTGGCGATGAACCACAGGCACGCTTGGTATCCGCTGATGGGACGGGACAACACGCAAAGCGACGAAAGTCTCGCCAAAGTTGTTGAATTCTTCTGCACGGCCGGCACGGAGCCGGGCCTGACCCGGGCCGAGGAAGACCTGCTCGAAGACATCGCCGCCGCTACGGATTTGACCAGCGACATGGACCGCACGTGGGCTACGCTGTTCGCGACCCGGTTCGGCGACACGCCGGCCTGGGTTTCTAAAGTTGTGCGCGAGTTTTGCCGCGAACTGTTCTACGAGCAGTACGACGTGTTGACGGCCTCGGGCAACGTGCCTGATTCGCCTTACGAGCACGTGGCGCTTAACCTCGTGGTCACGGAAATCGCCAACCGGCTCTCGCCCGCCGCCGCGATGCTCGCCCTCGATGCCCGCGAGAACAGCGACACGGTCGACGAGGCACTTGGGGCGTTGAATCAGCAGTACTCGGACTGGTTCGAGCGCACCGATACGCCGGGCGTTTTTGGCGCGTACCCGGAGATCTGGGTGCCGTCACTCGACGACAAGGTCATTT
>JAPLKX010000069.1 GCA_026387845.1 Candidatus Hydrogenedentota bacterium
CGCCTTCCTCGACCTCACCATTGTCACATTCCGCGCAACCGCCGTAACGTTCCTCGGGCTCGAGAACCCGCAGACCATGACGCCCTACGGGTGGCTGGACGTGGTCAACAAGGACGGCATTGTTCCGTTCCGCAAACAATGCGTTTTCAGCGTCAAGGACCCGCTTGTCGCCTACATTGAACCGGATGAACGGTTTTATGTGAAGCTCGATGCGGGATCTCCAAAGAACCGCCTGGCTTTGGTGACGCGGGCCTTCATGCTCGGCCAGGACGACCGGTACCGGCCGCGGTTCGGCGAAGAGATCGACGGGCCGGGCTTCCTCGCGGCCGACTCGCCCATCATCCATGACGTTTCCGGCGAAGTCGCTCATTCAATGATCGATCTGAACGGGAAGCGGCTGGCTTTGCAGAATGAATATGCGATGGCCGACAGCCGCGTCAATCAGTATCATGAAAAAGCGATAGAGTTGCTCAATTCCAGCCGCCGGGAAAACAAGTCCTACCACGATGCCCAGCTCGAATCGCGGGACGCGGTGACCTACTGCGAACTCAACCACCCGGTACTGCGCGAGTCCGTTTCAGAAGCGGTGCTGGGCATCCTGTGGTACCTTGGCCTGCTGGTTCCGTTTTGCTTCTTTTTTGAGAAGCTGGTGTTTGGATTCAGCGACGTCCGGAAGCAGCTTCTAGTCCACGGGTTGACGTTCCTGGTCGTATTTGGGCTGCTGCGGCTGCTACACCCGGCGTTTGAGATGGTCCAGTCGTCGTTGATGATCCTGCTTGGGTTTATCATCATCCTGATTTCGCTGGGAGTGATTCTGCTTTTCGGCGCGAACTTCAACGAGAACCTCGAGGGGTTCCGCAAACGCCAGGGCAAAGTGACCGCGGCGCAGGTGAGGCTGATGGGGGTGCTGGCCAGCGCGTTTCTTCTCGGCCTCAACAACATGCACCGCCGCCCGGTACGCACCTGGCTGACTTGCGGTTCGCTGGTGCTGATGACGTTTGTTGTGATCTGCTTTACGACGGTCCAGAACGACATTGTCGAAGAGGCGGTGGCCGTGGGTAAAGCGCCGTATCAGGGCATCCTGGTCAAGAAAAAAGACTTTGAAGAACTGGCCAACATCAACGCGCTTCTCGATCAGTACGGCGGGAAGTACGACGTGTGCCCGCGGCAAATGTACGTCGGCCAACGGTATTTGGGCCAGTCCTACAATCCCGCTATCGAGATGACCTACCAGCCCCCCGGAAGCCCGATGAGGCGGGTCGAATTTGGCTCGATTATCAAGCTTGCGGCCGCCGAACCCATGCGGCACAACATCAACTTCCTCACCAACCCGAACTGGTTCACGCCCGAGCAGAACCGGATCACGACGCAGGTCTGCCCGGTGATGATTCCCAACACCATCGCCGGCAGCCTCGGAATCTCTGTCGACTCCGTAGAAAAGGGCGGGTGTGAAGTCAAGATCAACGGGATGCGGTTCATCGTGCGGGGCATTTTTGACGCCACGTCTTATCAGAATCTTCGCGACCTCGATGGATTTGACCTGCTGCCGTTCGACATCGAGGCGATTCAGAACGTGGTGATGGGCAACACGAGTTTTGAAGTGCTTGCGCAGGATACCGACCCGAGGATCAGCGCCGACAAAATCGTGATCTGCCCGGGAGTCGACTCCGACCTCAAGATTCCCATGCAGTATGGCCTGTTGCGGGCATGTTCGACGGCGGTCTCGATGCCGGCTGCATCGTATAAAGAAGCGCGTTCGGCCATTGAATCGTATCTCGAGCGGCGGGCGGAGCCCGTGTTTTACGGGCTGGGCGGTGTGGCGTTTCGCGGCAAACGGACGCGCGAACTGAGCATGTCGGGCATATTGGACCTGCTCCTGCCCCTGATCATTGCCTCGCTAACGGTGCTCAACACGATGAAGGGGTCGGTCTATGAGCGGCGGGGCGAGATCTTCGTGTATAACGCGGTGGGAATTGCGCCGCGGTACGTGTTCTTCATGTTCTTTTCGGAGGCCGCGGTGTATTCGGTGGTGGGATCGGTGTTGGGCTACGTTTTCAGCCAGGGTGTGGGCAGGATCTTGACAAGCCTCGACATGACCGGCGGGATGAACATGACATTTGCCTCGATAACGACCATCTACGCCTCGCTCGCGATTGGCGGCGCCGTGTTTCTCTCGACGTACTTCCCCGCGCGCACCGCCATGTCCATTGCCGAGCCGGCCGAAGAAAGCGGGTGGAAGCTGCCGGAACCCGATCGAGACCGGTTGCGGTTCCGGCTGCCGTTTATGTTCAACAACAGCGATCGCATCGCTATCCTGGCGTTCTGCAACCGTTATCTCGAAGATCACGGCGAGGGGAGTTCGGGCCGGTTTTTCGCCGCGCCGCCGCAAATCAGCATCAGCGACGAGCTCGACGCGCTCGCGAACAACGCCTACATCCCCCGGATCGCGTGTACGATTTGGCTGAAACCGTTTGATCTGGCCGTGGCGCAGGAGATGATCCTGGCCGTGCCCACCGATGAGGAAACCGGCGAGTACACGGCCGAGATTACGCTGCGCCGCCTTTCCGGCACCCGCGAGTCGTGGTTGCGGCTGAACGTGAGTTTTGTGAGTCTGATCCGCCAGCATCTTCTGCACTGGCGTGTGGTAAACGACGAAGAGCGCCGCGAAATGTTCATCGAGGCGCGGGACATTATCGAAAAGAATTCAGCGGCGGAACTTGAACCCGCCGCGGGTGCGCGCGAACTGGCCGCACCAACCGGAACAGAACATGGGGTACCGCGGCATCGTGGGTGACGGTGATCCTCTTCATGGAAATCGCGCGGCGCGCGATGAAGCCGATGTCGCAGCAACACCTCGTGGTCCTGTTGCACGCGGCGACCATCATGATGATGGCCCACGTCCTGATGCCGGGCGGGCCGCTGGGCTGGCTGGTGTTCCGCGCGTACCTGGTGGGGAGCGAAGCGGTCCGCGACGCCGGGATGGCCAACGCGTTTCCCGCGTGGTTCTGCCCGCCGCCGGAAAGCCCGGCCATCATCGGCAGGACGTTTTTCCACAAGGATTGGATCATTCCGATCGCGCTGGTGGCCTTCACGATGGCGACGGAGTTCGTCTCGCGGTACAGTCTTGGCTACGTGTTCTTCCGCCTGGTTTCAGACGTCGAAAAGCTGTCGTTTCCGCTTGCTGCCATAAACGCTCAAGGCGCCATGGCGCTTGCCGAGGCGGACGACCGCATCTCCACGCCCGCGGGCGAGCCTGTAAAAAAGAAAAGCAGCCGCTGGCGGATCTTCTCGCTCGGGGCGATGATCGGAGTGGCATTTGGCGCGGTCCAGGTGGGGGTGCCGGCCGTAACGGGCCTGTTCCTTTCCAAGCC